>CANGMW010000098.1 GCA_947454695.1 Comamonadaceae bacterium
GAATTCCATTACCTTTATGTAAGCGATGGGCCATCTGCCGACGTCCGTGAATGGCAGCTATTTGGCGCTTGAAAATTGCCCGATGGCGCTGCCAGAAAGCGGCCCGTCACCATGGTCTGGACGGTGCCCATAGCGGACCTCCGTCAGTGCACAAAGAGGACATCCATCGTGAACTTGACCACAGTTCTTGTTCGTCCATGGGTATTGGCAAAGAAGGTCGTGACTGCCATTCCTGTAACCTTTTGGCCCCGTTCACAGTATTGCTGAAAAAGTCAGAGGTTTGAAATCGAATCGATTAACCGATCTGCCAAAGTCAGAAGCGGCTCATTCAGTCGTTCCACCGCTTCAAGCGGGTCTACGTCTCCATTGACACTCATGTTCAGCACATAGACTGGATGACCAGCAACCTTCAGAGGAGTAGCAAGCGCGACTACTTGAGGTTGCCACGCAGCCCAGCAAAACCTGCGAATACGCACGCTCTCAAATGCATCATTGATTTCTTTGGCGATTTCATTCCACGTTGAGGCTCTACGCTTATGAAAGAGTTCCAGTAGAGTACTGACGACTTCAGTGGGTGCAACAGACAACCACGCACGACCCAGTGAAGTCAGCTCCATGGGGACCCTTTGCCCGGCAACCACATTGCGCCATGCCACGCGGTGGCTGTATCGCACTGACTCCAGGTACACCATTTCTCCCTGATCGGCAACGGCAAGTCCAACATTGATTTTTCTTTTCTCAGCCTCTGTTCGCATAAGTGGGCTGGCGATTTTCAACACTGGAGAGCCTGAGCGCATCGCATGCGCCAGGCTGAGCACTTCAGCCGCCAAACGGTATGCGCGTTGGCGCCGATCGTGTTCCAACATTCCGCACTCCACCAAGGTTTGGGTCAATCGACTGATGGTTGCACGTGAGAGTCCTGTGCGCTCGGCCAAGTCGCCATTGCCAAGCAAGTCTGTACCAGGCTTGAAGGCCCGCAATATGAATATTCCACGCTCAAGCGATCGATTGCGATCAGTTCGACTTGCGTCGTTGACGCCATTGGTTTCAACATCTTTGATCACCACCGCCACTCCAGTAGTTTGCGACTCCATTTCCATTAGATGGAAATAGGGGGGTGCTTGTCAAGCCTATGCGTCTTAAGCTTCGCTGGCAATAAAAGCTGATTGCCGCTTGCCAATGCATCGGCTGAGGCAAATACACATCACTATTAAGGAGACAAGGCAATGCATAACCAAATTCGTAGTTCGCTTGTGAAAATCGGTACCGCACTCTTGGTCGGTACATGTTCGATGCATGCGGCCTTGGCGGAATTTCCAGACAAACCCATCAGATTGGTGGTTCCTTTTGCCCCAGGCGGAGGCACAGACCTGATTGCACGGACTCTGAGCGTCGGCATGCAAAAGGCCTTGGCGCAAAGTGTGATCGTGGATAACAAGCCGGGTGGTGGCACCATCATAGGAACAGACGCTGTGGCAAAGAGTGCACCCGATGGTTACAACCTGGTTATGGCCACATTCGCGCATGCAATTAACCCAAGCATGCAACCCAAACTGCCGTTTGATACCAACAAGTCCTTCACGCCTGTGACCTTAGTGGCTAAGGGACCCAACATACTGGTCGTGAGAGCAGACAGCCCGCTGAAGTCTGTCAAAGATCTGGTCGCAGCAGCGAAGAGCAATCCCGGCAAACTCACCTATGCCTCGCAAGGCAACGGAACTTCCGCCCATCTAGCCGGCGAAATGTTTGCGAATCTGGCAAAGGTCGACATGGTCCACGTTCCCTACCGTGGTGCAGGCCCTGCGCTTACCGATTTGATGGGTGGCCAGGTTGACATGATCTTCGGAACTGCCGCAGCGGTCTCAGCATTTCTTGAATCCGGAAAGCTACGGGCACTGGGTGTGACGAGTCCACAGGCGTCACCGGCTTTCAAGGGGGTGCCTGCCATTGCCGATACGGTTCCCGGGTACCAGGTCGAAAGCTGGTACGGCATCTACGCGCCCGCTGGCACACCTCCCAATGTAGTGGCCAAGATAGGCGCAGCCGCAGCCGCTTCGGCGCGCAGTGCTGAATTTGTCAAAAAAATCGAACCCGAAGGACTTGCTGTAATCGCCAGCACGCCCGCTGAGTTTGACGCGTATGTAAAAGCGGAAGAACAGCGCTGGAAAAAGATCATCAAAGAAAACAATATCAAACCCGATTGATGCGAGAGAGATATGGACTACACAATGATTGAATTACAGGTCAGCAACGGCATTGCCACACTGACTTTGAATCGCCCCGATAAACGCAATGCGATGAGCGATGGCATGCGGTCGGAATTTATTGAGGCATTGGAGTCGGTAACGGCCGATAAAGCCATCCGTGCACTCGTGCTCACCGGCGCAGGCAAGGGCTTTTGCGCAGGGGGAGACATTACCGGCATGCAAAAGCGCATGAACGCGCCAGCGGGCGAGGTGGGCTTCAACGGCTGGCATCGCCAGCAGCGCGTACATCACGCTCAATCACTGCTGCACACCTGCCCTAAGCCAGTAATTGCTGCTGTGAACGGTGCTGCCTCGGGTCTGGGAGCGGACACTGCCCTGGCCTGCGACTTCATCATTGCAAGCGAATGGGCCAGCTTTGCTTGGTCCTATGTGCTGCGCGGCATCATCCCGGATGGCGGCGGCATATACTTTTTGCCGCGCCGCGTCGGCCTGTCCAAGGCCAAAGAACTGATCTTCACGGGCCGCCAGGTCAAGGTCGACGAGGCCTTGGCACTTGGCATCGTGGACCGCAAGACCAGCGCTGACACGCTCTTGGCCGATGCGCAGGCCTGGGCCGCAGAGTTGAGCCAAGCCTCCAGCACGGCGCTGGCACTGACCAAGACCATCCTCAACCAGAGCTTCGAGCTGACCTCGCATGACGTGTTTGCGCAAGGTAGCCAGGCACAAGGCATTTGCTACACGAGCAGCGAGCACCGCGCTTCCGTGGAAGCCTTCCTGGCCAAGTCTGCAGGAAAAGAATGAACCCCATGAACGCCATCACCCGCTTGCTGCAACCACGCTGCGTCGCCATCATTGGCGCCTCGGCCGACCCCAGCAAAACCGCTGGCCGACCAGTTGCCTATCTGCAAAAGCACGGCTTTGCCGGCCGCATCTTGCCGGTCAACCCGAAGGCTGACCGTATCGGAGACCTGCCGTGTTATGCCGACATCGCCTCGCTACCCGAGACGCCCGATGTCGCTATCGTGCTGCTGGGTGCCGAGCGCGCCCACCTTGCGGTAAAGGAACTCGCAGCGCGTGGTTGCGCTGCCGCCATCGTGCTGGCAAGCGGTTACACCGAGACAGGTGAAGACGGTGCGCGCCGCCAAAAGCAGCTGGTGGAAGCCGCCGGTTCCATGCGCATCCTGGGGCCTAACACCATCGGGCTGGTCAACCTGACCGACCGCATCGTGCTCTCGGCCACCGGCGCGTTGGAGATGGACGAGTTTCCGGTGGGTGGCATTGGTGTGGTGTCGCAAAGCGGCGGCATCCTGGGCTCACTCTTGTCGCGTGCGGCTGCCCGTGGCATCGGCTTGTCCAAACTGATCTCTACCAGCAACGAGGTCGACTTGGAATTGGCCGACTTCATCGACTACTTGGCAGACGACCCGGCCACGCAGGTCATTGCGCTCTACATTGAGACTGTGCGCGATCCGGCCAAATTCCGTTCCGCCTGCCTGAAGGCAGCGCGCATGGGCAAGGCGGTAGTGGCGTTCAAGATCGGCCGCTCCGAAGCAGGTGCGCAAGCCGCTGTGTCGCACACCGGTGCGATGGCTGGCGCCGACCGCATGTACGACGCGCTGTTCAAGCAAGTAGGCGTGATCCGAGCGCAGACCTTCAATGACCTGCTCGACATCCCCGTCGCTCTGGCGACCGGGCGACACTTGCGCGGCAAACGCGTGGCCATCCTCACCAGCACAGGCGGTGCCGGCACGCTGGTGTCCGACGACCTGGGTGTAGCTGGTTTCGAGACGCCAGCACCCGACGAGGCCACAGCCTCAGCGCTGCGCGCGCTGCATAGCGGAGGCGAAGCCGTGCTGGACCGCAACCCGATCGACGTGACCTTGGCCGGCCTGCGCCCTGATCTGTTACGCGGTGCCATCCGTGCCCTATTGGCCAGCCCAAGCTACGACGCGCTGGTCATCATCGTGGGTTCGTCCAGCCTGGCCATGCCCGAACTGATGGCTAACGCCATTCGTGACTGCCTGCCAGATTCGGACAAACCCGTCATGGCTTACGTAAGCCCGCATGCGCCAGAGGTGGGAGCCTTGCTCACGCGCAGCGGTGTGCCCGCTTTTGCTGCGGCGGAGAGCTGCACCGCTGCATTGACGGCTATGCACAAGGTCAGCAGCTTTGTGGCGCCTGACGAAGAGGTGGACACTGGAACTGTCGTCGCGCTGGATACGATGCCATCGGGCTCGCTTGACGAAGCTCAGGCCAAGCAGCTGTTCGCGCGTTTCAATGTACCCTGTGCGGCAGAACGTATCGTCACCACACCCGCCGAAGCCGAGGTTGCTGCGCGCGAACTGGGTGGCCGGGTGGTGTTGAAGATCTTGTCGTCTCAGATCACGCACAAGAGTGATGTTGGCGGCGTTGCCATCGGCCTGACGCCAGAGACTGTCGGCGCTCGCCTGATGACCATGATTGCCGACGTGCAAGCCAAGGCCGGTGTGCAGCCTGAGCGGTTCCTGGTTCAGGAAATGGTGGGCGGTGGCACCGAGCTGATCCTGGGCATGCACCGCGATACGCTGGGCACGGCCGTGCTGCTAGGTATGGGCGGCGTGACGGCCGAGCTGTTCAAGGACACCACCATGCGCTTGCTGACCCAAGATGCGCAAGGCCTCAAAGGGCTGAGCAGAGCCGATGCTTTGTCGATGGCCAAAGACCTCAAGACCTGGCCACTACTCGACGGATTCCGGGGCCGCCCCAAAGCAGACGTGAACGCACTGGTGGATGCCATCGTGGCCTTCTCGCGCATGGCGGCTCAGCTGGGTGACCGGCTGGTGGAGGCAGAAATCAACCCGGTGTTCGTGCGCGCACAAGGCCAAGGTGTGAGCGCTGCCGACGGTGTTGTCGTGCTGGCCTGAGGACGCATCCATGACGGCACGCTTGCATCTGGAACGGGAGGGCGGAATCGCCGTCATCGTCATTAACAACCCGCCCATCAATGCCGGGTCTGCTGCGGTGCGGCAAGGGCTGATGGCCTCACTTGAAACCCTGCGTACCGACGACGCGCTTGAAGGCGCGGTGCTGATGGGCGCTGGCAGTACCTTCATTGCCGGCTCGGACCTGCGTGAGTTCGGCCAGCCTATCACCGAGCCGCAGTTGCCTGCGGTGATCGCAGCTATCGAAGCCTGTGGCAAACCGGTGGTAGCGGCCTTGCATGGCGCAGCGCTGGGGGGTGGTTTCGAGCTGGCGCTCGGTTGCGATGCCCGATTGGCCGCACCGGGCACCGTGATCGGTTTGCCCGAGGTAACGCTGGGCATCATTCCTGGTGCCGGTGGCACACAGCGGCTGCCCCGTATCGTCGGAATTCCCCGCGCGATTCGCATGATCTGCTCGGGCGAACGCATGGCCGCTGCGGCCGCACTCGAGGCTGGTCTGATAGACCAGATTGCAAGCGGCAACCTTCGCAATGCGGCTGTGGCGTACGCCCGGCTGCTCAAGGGTAGCAAACATCGGGTGCGCGATCGTCCGGTGCCTGAGGCACAGACTGCGGAGGTCACCGAGGCGGCTAACGCGGCGCTCAAGGCCGGAAAGCGCCGACCCGCAGTGCAAGCAGCTATTGATGCCATCACAAAAGCGGCAGTGGTGGGCATTGACCAAGGCCTGGCTAATGAGCGCGCAGTATTTCAGGACTTGCGCGTTTCGCGAGAGGCTTTTGCCCTGCGCCACCAGTTCTTTGCCGAGCGCGACAGCGCCAAATATCCCTCACTGGGCGACGCCACCCCCTGCACCACCGAGCATGTGGCCGTGATTGGTGCGGGCACTATGGGCTCGGGCATTGCCATTGCCATGCTCGATGCGGGTTACTGCGTGCTTCTGCTGGAGCAGGATGCAGCCGCATTGGCGCGAGGTGCCGAACGCATCCAAGCACACTATGCTGCGCGCGTGCAGGGTGGCAAACTCAAACCCGATGCCGCTGCCGCCTGCGAAGCCCGGCTGCAGACCAGCTTGGACTGGGACCAATTGGCCAGTGCCGACCTGATCATCGAGGCCGTCTTCGAAGCGCTGGACGTCAAACGCCAGGTCTTTGCACGTATCGACGCAGTGGCCCGCCCGGGTGCGGTTTTGGCATCGAACACCTCGTACCTCGATCTGGATGCCATTGCAGCGGCCACCACACGGCCACAAGACGTGATTGGCCTGCACTTTTTCAGCCCTGCCAACGTGATGAAACTGTTAGAAGTGGTACGCGGCAAATTGACTGCGCCCGACGCGCTGGCCACGGGCCTGGCCGTTGGGAAGCGTTTGAAGAAGTTGCCAGTGCTCACCGGCAACGCGTTTGGCTTTATCGGCAATCGGCTCTACGCCGCTTACCGCAGCCAATGCGAATTCATGCTGGACGAAGGCGCGTGGCCCGAACAGGTCGATGCCGCATTGCAGATATTTGGATTTGCCATGGGGCCGTTTGCGGTGGGCGACCTGTCCGGGCTCGACATCGCCTGGCGCATGCGACAGGCCCAGGCGGCCACGCGCGACCCCAGTGCCCGCTATGTGCACATCCCTGACCGGCTGTGCGAAGCCGGTCGCCTGGGCCGCAAGACCGGTGCCGGCTATTACAGCTACCCCGAAGGCAGCAAAGGCCCGCAGGTGGACAAAGCCGTGCACGACCTCATCGCACAGTGTCGTGCCGACAAAGGCCTGACTCCACGCACCATTAGCGATGAAGAGATCGTGCGCCGCGTGCTGCTGGCAATCGTCAATGAGGCCGCACTACTAATGGGCGAAGGCGTGGCCGAGCGCGCCACCGACGTGGACGTGGTGCTGGTCAACGGCTTCGGCTTCCCACGCTGGGAAGGCGGCCCGGTTTTCTGGGCCCGCGATCGCGGTGCTGCTGCGCTGCAAGGTGACATGGCATGGCTGGCCGAGCTCTGCGGGCCTGGGTTTGTGGCCGGCGACCTACGCCACTTGATCGAACACGAGGGCTGACCATGACCGCAGTAGAAACATTCGGCCGCTTTGCTACCGGCTTTGCCCGAACCCCCTTGCCTGACGAGGTGGCACACCACGCCCAGCGCGCAGTGATCGATTGGTACGCAGCCATTTACCCGGGCCTGGACACGCCAGCGGTGAAGGTACTGATCCAGACCCTGGCCGAAGACCTGGACAGGGGTGCCGCCCGGTTGGTGCAGGGCCGCCAGGCCACCACGCGCGCAGCGGCCCTGATTCAGGGCACAGCCGCGCACGCCGCCGAGGTGGATGACAGCTTTCGCGATGCCATGTACCACCCGGGTGCGGCCACCATCGCCGCTGCATTGGCAGTGGCCCAAAGCGCGGGCTCTAGCGGCCCTGAGTTCTTGCGCGCCGTGGTGCTGGGCTATGAAATTTCCACCCGGATCGGCGTGGTGATGGGTCGCCCGCACTACAAGTACTGGCACAACACCGGCACCATGGGCAGCTTTGGCGCAGCCGCTGCGGCAGCGAGCCTGTTGAAGCTCGACGAAGTCGCTTTTGCCAACGCATTGGCCATCGCCGCCACCTTCACGGCCGGGCTGCAGCAAGCCTTCCGCCAGGAGGCCATGGCTAAGCCACTGCATGCGGGTCGTGCGGCCGAGGCCGGCGTGCTGGCCGCACAACTGGCTGCGGGTGGCATGCGCACTTCGCTTGATGTGCTGGAAGGTGAATCGGGCCTGGGCCAGGCCATGAGCGCCGCGCCGGACTGGTCCGCTGTGGGCGCCACACTGGGCACGGACTTCCACATCACCCGCCTCACCTTCAAAAACCACATCGGCTGCGGCCACAACTTTGCTGCCATCGACGGCGCGCTGGCGCTACAGCAGCAACATGGCTTCGATCATGCCGACATTGCACATGTGTCTTTGGGCGTCTACCAACCAACGCTCGACATTGCACCGCATGTGAATCCGAAAAACGCCGATCAGGCGCGCTTTAGCCTGCACTACATGGTGGCGACCGCACTGGTGCACGGCAGCGTGCGCCTCTCGGCTTTTGAGCCCGACCGCCTGAACGACGTGCGCACTCGCGCACTCATGCAACGCATCGAAGGGGCACTGGACCCAGCGGTGGACGCCGCCTTCCCGGGGCGGCGTGGCGCGCGCGTCGCGGTCACTCTGCGTGATGGCAGAGTGCTCTCGCTGCTGCAGCCTGACCGCAAGGGCGACCCTGAACTGCCGCTGTCAGATGCCGACCTGGAGGGCAAGCTTATGGAGCTGTCCACCCCGGTCATCGGCGAGGCCGCTGCGCGCGCTCTGCTCTCACGCATCTGGCAATTGCACAGCAGCGCAAACCTTCCTTGAACCAGAGAGCCCCATGACCCACGCCTATATTTGCGACGCTGTGCGCACACCTTTTGGCCGCTATGGTGGCGCTCTGTCTAGCGTGCGCGCTGACGACCTCGGCGCGATCCCATTGCGGGCCTTGATGGAACGCCATGCCCAGCTCGACTGGGAAGCCGTCAGCGACGTGATCTTCGGTTGCGCCAACCAGGCCGGTGAAGACAACCGCAACGTGGCACGTATGAGCGCACTGCTGGCAGGCTTACCCGTCGCTCTGCCCGGCTCTACGGTTAACCGTCTGTGTGGCTCGGGCCTGGATGCGGTGGGGACAGCTGCGCGCGCCATCAAGAGCGGGGAAGCCGAATTGATGA
>CANGMW010000099.1 GCA_947454695.1 Comamonadaceae bacterium
AGCACATCGCCTTGGTCTTTGCCCAGAATCAGGAAAAGTTCGGCCTGCGGATGCTCGGCTTGGAGTTCGCGCAAGGTGTCCACCGTGTAGGTCGGTCCGGCCCGGCGGGTTTCTCGATCATCCACCAACGCCACGCTCAACTCGGCAAAGGCCAGACGGGCCATGGCGAGACGGTGTTCGCTGCCAGTGAGATCGCGCGTCTTGTGCCAGGCACGCCCCGTGGGCAATACCAACAAACTGTCCAACTGCAACTGCTCAACCGCCGCACGGCCCAGCGCGACATGCGCCACATGCGGCGGGTCAAAGGCCCCGCCCAGAACGCCGATTCGGCGCACGGTTGAAGTCAAACCCACTCCCGACGTGGCAGGAACTGGGTGTACAGCGCCGCCTCCGGTGAACCCGCTTGCGGCTGCTGCTGGTAAGCCCAGCTCACCAGTGGCGGCATGGACAAGAGAATCGACTCGGTGCGTCCGCCCGATTGCAGGCCGAAATGGGTGCCCCGGTCCCACACCAGGTTGAACTCCACATAGCGACCGCGCCGGTACAACTGGAATTGCCGCTCACGTTCGCCCCAGCCCATCGTTTGGCGGCGCTCGACGATTGGCAAATAGGCTTTCACAAAGGCGTCGCCCACAGAGCGCATGACCGCGAAGCTGCCTTCGAGTCCGAGCTCAGAGAAGTCATCAAAGAACACACCGCCAATGCCGCGTTGCTCCTGCCGGTGCTTGAGGAAGAAGTACTCGTCGCACCATGTCTTGAAACGCGGGTACAACTCAGCGCCGTGCGGGGCCAGCGCATCGCGGCACACGGTGTGAAAGTGCACCGCATCTTCTTCAAATCCGTAATACGGCGTCAAATCCATGCCGCCACCAAACCAGCACACGGTCTGGCTCTCGGCGGTGGTGGCCGCCAGCATGCGCACATTCATGTGCACGGTGGGCACATAGGGGTTGCGGGGATGGAACACCAGGGACACGCCCATCGCTTCAAAGGGCGCCCCCGCCAGCTCGGGGCGGTGCTGCGTCGCCGAAGGGGGTAGCTTGGGACCTCGCACATGCGAGAAACCGCATCCGGCCCGCTCGAACACCGCGCCACCTTCCAAAATCTTGGTCAGGCCATTGCCCTGCAGTGTTTCGCCCGCCGGTTTTTCCCAGGCATCGGCCACAAAGGTGCCACCATCCAGACGGGCAATGGCCGAGGTGATGCTGTCTTGTAAGCCCAGCAGGTACTGGCGCACGGCGCCCACATCAAACGTTGTCGCGTCAGAAGCAGTCATTTCACAATCGTTTCGTCACGGGGAATATGGCTGTCGAGCAGGCGTATCGGGGCCGCATTGCCGGACTTGAACCCACGCACGCCCTCATACACACGGGCAATCCGTGCGAAGTCCTGCGCTTCGTCGCCGCTCAACTCAATGAACTCTTCAATCAAAATTTCTTTGCGTGCCCAGTCAAACCGCACCAGGCCCAGCGGAACCTTGGCCTGACAAGCCGTGCGGTAAAAGCCGCTGCGCCAGCCGGGAATCAACTTGCGGGTGCCCTCAGGCGCCAATGCCAGCCACATGTACTGCCCATGGGCGCGGGCCTTGTCGAACTCGGCCACCGTTTGCACCACCGTGCCTTTGGGTGAAATTCGGTCAACCGCCAAGCCGCCCAACCAACGCAACCACGGACCAAACACCGGGATGTCGAACAAAGTGGCCTTGGCCCAAAATTTGACGTGAATGCCAATCGACCACTTCGCGATGACGAGCACCACAAAATCCCAGTTGCTGGTGTGCGGGTACACCGCGATCACCCCTTGCAATGTGGGTAAGCCGTGGAACCTCAGGGTCCAACCCATGCGCTTGAGCAGCCACGCCGCAAAACGGTTGCCTTTGAACTGAACCGGGAAAGGACGGGCAAATGCACTGGAAGTCATAGATTTAAAAAAGGTCAGGCTTTCAGAGCACGAAAGCCGATGTCGGTGCGAAATTGCATACCGTCAAAGTGAATACCTTGGGTCACCTCATAGGCGCGATGTTGCGCGGCTTTGACGCCTTCGGCCAACACCGTCACACACAAGACGCGACCGCCGGAGGTTTTGACTTGGCTGTCTTGCTGTGTCGTTCCGGCATGGAACACCACCGCATCAGCAGCGTCTTGGGGCAAACCGGTGATGGCATCGCCTTTGCGGGGGTTCATGGGGTAGCCGTGCGCGGCCACCACCACGCCTAAGGCGGTGCGTCGATCCCACTCCAATTCAACACGATCGAGCTGCCCATGGGGTCCGGGCTCGGTGGCCGCGAGCAGCACATCGAGCAAGTCGGTCTTCAAGCGCATCAGGATGGGCTGGGTCTCCGGGTCGCCCATGCGGCAATTGAACTCCAGGGTTTTGGGTTGGCCTTGCGCATCAATCATCAGGCCCGCATACAAAAAGCCGGTATAGGGAATGCCGTCTTTTTCCATGCCCCGCATGGTGGGCAAAATCACCTCGCGCATGGCACGGGCGTGCACCGTGGGTGTCACCACCGGCGCGGGCGAATACGCACCCATGCCGCCGGTGTTGGGACCTTCATCGCCGTCCAACAAACGTTTGTGGTCTTGGCTGGTGGCCAAGGCGAGCACATTTTTGCCATCGCACATGACGATGAAGCTGGCTTCCTCGCCTTGCAAGAATTCTTCAATGACGACCCGCGCGCCACCGGCGTTGTGGCTCACGCCCAGCGTGTTGTCCAGCAGCATGAAATCGATCGCGTCATGCGCTTCTTTCGCGCTCATGGCCACCACCACGCCTTTGCCGGCGGCCAGGCCATCGGCCTTGACCACAATGGGGGCCCCCATCTTGTCCACATAAGCGTGCGCCGCCACCGGGTCGGTGAAAGTCTCGTAGGCGGCGGTGGGGATGCCGTGGCGCTTCATGAAGGCTTTGGAAAAAGCTTTGGAGCTTTCCAGCTGCGCCGCAGCCTGGGTCGGGCCAAACACGCGCAAACCATGGGCGCGGAATTCATCCACGACACCGGCAGCCAGGGGGCCTTCCGGCCCCACGACGGTCAAGCCGATTTTTTCCTGCTGAGCCCATTCACGCAGGGCCTTGATGTCGGTGATATTGATATTTTTCAGACGCACATCGCTTGCAGTGCCGCCATTGCCAGGCGCCACATAGACCATCTGGACTTTAGGCGACTGCGCCAACTTCCAGGCCAAGGCGTGCTCACGCCCACCGCCACCAATAACTAAAACATTCATATATTTTTTACTTGTTCGCCCTGGTCTTGTCGAAGAGCTTTAGAGCACATCGAGGGCTTCGACATGCTCAGCCCGAACAGCGTTTGTCCTTAAAGTTATAGCGTGGCGTTGTGGTAAACGTCCTGCACATCGTCCAGGTCTTCGAGCACATCCAAAAGCTTTTGCATTTTGGCGGCATCGTCGGCGCTCAGGTCAATCGTGTTTTCAGGCCGCATCGTGACGCCTGCCACTTCGGGCTTGAGGCCGGCCGCCTCCAGCGCATTCTTGACCGCTTCGAATTCAGCAGGCGACGTCAGCACTTCAATCGCACCATCATCGTCGGCAATCACGTCATCAGCGCCCGCTTCCAACGCGATGTCCATCACCTGGTCCTCGGAGGTGCCGGGCGCAAAAATCATCTGCCCGCAGTGCTTGAACTGAAAGGCCACCGAGCCTTCTGTGCCCATATTGCCGCCGTGCTTGCTGAAGGCATGACGAACTTCGGCCACGGTGCGCACGCGGTTGTCGGTCATGGTGTCCACGATGATGGCTGCGCCGGCAATGCCATAACCCTCATAGCGGATCTCTTCGTAGTTCACGCCTTCTTGGTTGCCGGTGGCTTTGTCGATGTTGTACTTGACCCGATCAGCCGGCATATTGGCGGCTTTGGCTTTGTCAACGGCCAGCCGCAAGCGAGGATTGGCACTCAGGTCAGCCCCGCCGGCACGGGCGGCCACGGTGATCTCACGCACGATGCGCGTCCAGATCTTGCCGCGTTTTTCGTCTTGTCGCCCCTTGCGGTGCTGAATATTCGCCCATTTACTGTGACCAGCCACGGGATGTCCTTCAAAAAAATCGATATGACTCGGCGGGGCCATATGGAAGGCCCGCTAGGTTGTGATTGTACTTTTTGAAAAAAGAACGCCATGCCCCGACTTTCGAACGCTCGATCTGCCCATTAGATGCCGCTCAATCACGTGCCCCGTGCGCTATCATCATCAAGGAATGAACTGGTCCGTCAATCGTGAGATGGGCACGCTGCACAGCAGCTGACTGCTAGCTTTGCAAGCAGAACGCCCCAAAACAAGACAGGAGACACGACATGCACTTCAATCGGCGGCGATTCATCGCTACGCTCGGTGCGTCAGCCACGCTGGCGGCACCTGCTTTAGTTCGAGCGCAGGCCAAGCAGCTCACCATCATCCTGACCGTCCCGCCGGGCACCTCGTCAGACACGCTGGCACGCATGTTGGGCGACCGCTTAAGAGCCAAGCTCAACCGCACCGTGGTGGTGGAGTCCAAGTCCGGCGCAGGCGGGCTGGTGGCCATTCAGCACATGCGCCAGTTCGATGCGGACGGTTCTTACATTATGATGGCACCCAACTCCGCGGTCTCGCTGTTGCCGCTGTTTGCCACCAAGCCCACTTTCGACTATGAAACCCAGCTGTGCACGGTGGTTGAATGCGCGTCCGCACCGATGGCCTTCACCGTGCACCCCGACTCGGGCGTGAAGACGCTGACTGAGTATTTCGACTCGGTCAGAAAAGACCCGAAAAAAGGCTCCATCGGCGTTCCCAGCCCGGTGAGCATGGGGGCATTGGTTATTCATCAATTGGGTAAGCAAATCAACCTGCCCTTGCAAGCCATCCCCTACCGGGGCGGCTCGCCGCTGTTGGCCGACTTGCTGGGCAACCAAATCCCGGCCAGTGGTTCTATCATGCCGGATTACCTGGAGAACCACCGCGCAGGCAAGTTGCGCATCCTGGCGCACGCCAGCGAGAAACGCTCGCCCCTTGCGCCTGAAATTCCAACTATCACCGAAGCAGGCTACCCGGGCTATGTGGCGGTCACTTCCTTCGGGCTGTACGCCAAAAACGGCTTGCCTGCCGCTGTTGCCAACGACTATGCAGGCATCGTCAACGAGGCGCTGGCCAGTGCACCGGTGGTCGAAGCCCTGCACAAAATGGGTTTGGTGCCCGTGGGAGGGACGCCGGCGGAGTTACACAAAAAGGTACTGGCTGACCGTGCCCGCTGGGCACCGGTGATCAAAGAATCCGGCATCAAGATGGACGCGTGATGAGCCAAGAACTTCAACAACGCGTGACGGCCATTGGTCTGACGCCCAAATCCAACGGTATGCAGTACCGCCATGTCGGGCGCAGTGGCCTCCTGGCATCGGCCATCGGCGTGGGCTGTTTTCCCTTTGGCGGCTATGTGAAGCAAGACGGCGTTCAAGCTGTGGTGGACAAGGCGCTGGACCTGGGTATC
Source organism: Comamonadaceae bacterium (assembly GCA_947454695.1). Taxonomy (GTDB): domain Bacteria; phylum Pseudomonadota; class Gammaproteobacteria; order Burkholderiales; family Burkholderiaceae_C; genus CANGMW01. The sequence goes on from CANGMW010000099.1 coordinate 5,475, forward strand.
AACTACTTTGACACCGCCAACAGTTATGGCATTGGCAAGTCTGAAGAAGCGCTGGGTATGGCTTTGCAGGGCGGCAAACGCCAGCAGGCCCTGATTGCCACCAAGTTCGGCAACCGTACCGGAGACGGCCCCAACGAGGTGGGCAATTCCCGCATGGCCACCATCAACGCCTGCGAAGCCAGCTTGCGCCGCCTGAAGACCGATTACATCGACCTGTACCAGGTCCACTGGCCCGACCACGCCACGCCCATCGAAGAAACCTTAAGGGCGCTCGATGACCTGGTGCGGGCCGGCAAAGTGCGCTACGTGGGGGCGTCCAATTTCTTTGCCTGGGAATTGTGTGAGGCGCATTTTTTGGCGAAGCAACACGGTCTCTCGCCCTTCATCTCGGCCCAGGACCACTACAACCTGCTTTACCGCGACATTGAAAAACGCTTCGAGCCCTTTTGCGTGAAATACGGCATTGGCATGACGCACTATTTCCCGCTGGCCGCGGGCATGCTGACCGGCGTTCACCAGCGCGGCGCCATCCAGCCTGGTTCCCGCCAGGACAAAAACCCCAACACGGCAGCCTGGCAGTCCGACCGCAACTGGGACGTGACCGAAAAACTGCAGGGCTTTGCGCAAGCGCGCGGTTGGACGCTGGCGCAGATGTCGCTGGCCTGGTTGTTGTCGCGACCGGCCACCTTCACTGTGATTGCCGGCGCCGACCGGCCTGAGCACCTGAGCGCCAATGTCAAAGCGTTGGAGATTCGCTTCACGCCCGAAGACCTGACCGAGATCGACCGCATCACGCTGGTGGACGAAGACCGCAGCGTCGCCCCGCCCTACCGGCTGCTGCGTCCCGAGAAAGTCCATGAGTTTGAACCCATGCAATTGGCCAAAGCCGGCGCTCCCAGCCGGGCTGCCCACTGAGGAATGAAGACGATGCTGACCCCTGTCAAAACAGAACAGACCCTGACCGTGCACAACCCGGTGGGTTACCCGCCAAAAATATCGCGCAAGAATGCCGCCGCGCGCTTGGAGTCTTTGGATGGCAAAACCATCTACCTGGTGGACAGCCGCTTTGACGATTCGATCGAGCTGCTCAAACAAGTGCAGGCCTGGTTTGCCCGAAAGATGCCCGGCGTCACCACCGAGCTGCGCTCCATGGCCAGCTACTACGGCAAGGATGACCCGGAACTCTGGAACGAAATCAAAACCAAGGGACACGCCGCCATTCTTGGCGTGGGTCACTGCAGCACCTGTGCCCCGGCCGTATCCACCCACGCCATCACGCTGGAATCGCAATACGGTGTCCCCACTGTGGCTATCCACACCGACAAATTTGTGAAAGTGGTTCAGTCCGTCACCCGCATGGGCGGCTTGCCTCAGGCGCCGCTGGTGTTCGTGCCGCAACCGGTGATGGGCAAAACCGAGGCTGAACTTCGCGCTTATGTTGAGGGCTTGGACCCCTTCACCGGTCAGCCCGTCATGCAAGAAATCATTGACGGCCTCACCAAGGGACTGGGCGCAGGTCTGTCCAGTGATGAACCCTATGCCCGCAGCACGCCGCGCTTGGTTGAACCCGACACCGAAGCCAGCCTGCGCGCCCTGTTTGAGAAAAATCTCTGGACGGATCACCTGCCGATTGTCTTGCCCACCGAAGAACGCGTGGCCGCCATGCTGGCAGGCACGAGCCGCAAGCCTGACGAGGTGGTGGGTCGCATGCAGCCCACGCCCAACCGAGGACTGTGGGAATACACGGTGGAAAAAGTCGCAGTCAACGCGGTCATGGCAGGGGCCAGCCCGGAGTACTTCCCCATCATTCTGGCCTTGGCCGCCACCGGCATTTCAGCGCGTGGCTCCACGTCGAGTTCTGCGTCGGTCATGAGCGTGGTCAACGGCCCGATCCGCCAAGAGATCGGCATGAACTGCGGCATTGGCGCCATGGGGCCCTACAACCATGCCAACGCCACCATCGGTCGCGCTTATGGGCTGCTCTCGCAAAACCTGCAGGGTGGCTCGGTGCCCAACGAGACCTTCATGGGCTCACTGGGCAACAACTACACCTACAACGGCATCACCTTCGCGGAAAACGAAGAACGCAGCCCGTGGGAGCCGCTTCATGTGCAAAAAGGTTTTGACAAGGACGCCAGCACGGTCACCGTGTTCCACGGCTGCCGCTCCACCACATTCAATTTGGGTCTGCGTCAAAAATACTGGCGGGAGCACGTCAAGGACATGCTCATGGGCACCGATGCCATCACACCACCGGTGCTGCTCCTTGACCCCATCACCGCCCGCCAATTCATCGACCGCGGCGGCTTTGACACCAAAGCCAAGCTGATCCGTTGGTTGCATGAAACTGCCGAGATGCCCGCGGGTCGCTACTGGGATTTGCAGCTGGTTCAAAACTACATCTACACGCGTGCTGTGGTGGGAGACACACACTCGCCCAAGGCCAAATACGTCGGACTGCCGGATGATCAGTTGATCCGCATTTTTGAGGAGTCCGACATCAACGTGGTGGTCGTGGGCGGCGAGTCCAATGGTTACTGGCAAATGATGGGCGCACGCCACATGGCCACCGTGTCTGTGGATGCGTGGCGGTGAGCACCGAGTCCCTGCGCGCGTTTGACGTCGCCGTGATGGGTGCCGGCGTAGCCGGTCTGACTGCGGCCAAGGTGGCCGCACAAGCGGGCCTGTCCGTGATGGTGATCGAGCGCATGGGCGCAGGCGGCCAAGTGATGACGGTAGAGCATGTGGCCAATTTCCCGGCTTACCCTGAAGGCATCAGTGGGTATGACCTGGGCCCGCTCTTGCAAGAAGCTGCCGAGGACGCCGGCGCGGCGTTCATGCTGGACGAAGTCGAGTCATTACAGGCCTCTGATGCGGGCTACACCTTATCGTGCACCTCGGAAACTGTTTGGGCACGCGCGGTCATCCTCGCTTGCGGTTCACGGCGTCGTGCGCTCGGTGTACCCGGTGAGACCGAACTGGCGGGCAAAGGCGTATCGCATTGCGCCAGCTGTGATGGTCCGCTGTTCCAGGGCGATGCCGTGCTGGTGGTGGGTGGCGGTGATTCGGGCCTGAGCGAAGCTTTGGTTTTGTCCCGTTTTGCAAGCGAGGTGCTGGTGGTGTTTCGGGAAAAACAACCCATCGCGCAGGCCTACCTGGTCGACGCGGTAACACAACAAGCCAACATCAAGTTGCTGGCCTCCACAGAACTCACAGAAATCACGGGTGATGCCGCCGGGGTCACCGGGGTCGTGCTGCGTGGTGACAACGGGTTGACCTCTGTGCGCGTACGCGGCGTG
>CANGMW010000100.1 GCA_947454695.1 Comamonadaceae bacterium
AGCCACGGCGCATAAAAAGGTGCCAGCCTCGATGCGATCGGCCACCACATGGTGATCGCATCCCTGCAGCTTCTCAACCCCCTGGATACGGATGCGGCTGCTGCCGTGCCCTTCGATGCGGGCACCCATTTTGATGAGCATCTCGGCCAGATCAGGAATCTCCGGCTCTTGGGCGGCGTTTTCCAGAATCGTTTCGCCTTGCGCCAGACAGGCGGCCATCAGCAGGTTTTCGGTGCCGGTCACGGTCACCATATCGGTGGTGATGTGCGCCCCCTGAAGCCGCTTGAGGCCCGGTGCCAGGCTGGCTTTCATGTAGCCGTGCTCGACCACGATCTGTGCGCCCATGGCCGTCAAGCCTTTGATGTGCTGGTCCACCGGCCGCGAGCCGATGGCGCAGCCGCCGGGCAAGGACACGGTAGCGTGACCAAAGCGCGCCAGCAAGGGGCCCAGAGCAAGCACCGACGCACGCATGGTCTTGACCAGCTCGTAGGGTGCTTCGGGTTTATCCAGCCCGTGCGCGTTGAGGTACACAGTGCCATCGTCATGACGATCGACCGCCACCCCCATGTTGCGAATCAGCTTGAGCATGGTGGCCACATCCTGCAGACCCGGCACATTGCGCAACGTCACCGCTTGCTCGCTTAGTAAGGCAGCGCACAACTCAGGCAAGGCGGCATTTTTAGCGCCGGAAATGGACACCTCGCCGTTTAAGCGACGGCCACCGCGAATGATCAATTTATCCATGCGAGGGTCAGCTTTCTTGTGAGACGTGGGCGGCCCACTCAGCCGGCGTGAGTGTTTTCATAGACAAGGCATGCACTTCGTCCGTGCGGATTTTGCTGCCCAGTGTGGCGTAGACCCGCTGGTGCCGCGCGATCGGCCGCTTGCCTTCGAATTCGGGCGACACAATGGTGGCATACCAGTGACGGCCATCGCCTTCGAGTTCAATGTGCTCACACGACAAACCGGCGGCGATGAGGGCTTTGAGTTCCTGTGCGGTCATGGGCTTAGCTCCGGATTTTGTAGCCAATGCGCAGCAGATGAACCGCCAAGGCGGAAACCAGCAGCAGCGCGATGCCGACCACACCGAGACTGAGCCAGGGCGACACATCACTCACCCCGAAAAAGCCATAGCGGAACCCGTCGATCATGTAGAAGAAGGGGTTAAGGTGACTCACCCCTTGCCAGAACGGCGGCAGTGAATGGATGGAATAAAACACGCCGCTCAAAAACGTCATGGGCATGATGACAAAGTTCTGGAAAGCCGCGAGCTGGTCAAACTTTTCAGCCCACAGTCCGGCGATCAGTCCCAATGCGCCCAGCAGAGCTGAGCCCGCCAAGGCGAACACCACAATCCACACCGGTGCTGCAAAACTCAGATGTGCAAACCAGGCCGTCACGGCAAAAACGCCGGTGCCCACCACCAAGCCACGGGCAATCGACGACCCCACATAGGCCACAAACCAACTCCAGTGCGACAGGGGAGTGAGCAACAAGAACACGAGGTTGCCCATGATCTTGCTTTGAATCAGCGAGGAAGAGCTGTTGGCAAACGAGTTTTGCAAGACGCTCATCATCACCAAGCCGGGCACCAAAAAGGCGGTGTAGCTCACCTGGTCGTAGACCTTGACCTGGTTTTCCAACACGTGGCCGAAAATCAGTAAGTACAAAATCGCCGTGAGCACGGGCGCGGCCACCGTCTGGAAACTGACCTTCCAAAAGCGCAGCACTTCTTTGTAAAACAGACTTTGCCAGCCGGTCATGTCGCGACTCCCCGCAGGCTGTCTTGACGGTTCATCACTTCAATGAACACATCTTCCAGATCGGATTTGGTGATTTCAACGTCTTCCGCGACCAAGCCAGCCTCCCTGACTTGGGCGAGGTAGCGTTCAATGTCTTGCGCGTCTTGCGCCGCAAACTGAACAATGCGCCCGGTGACCCGCGCACGGGCCGCCAGATCAGGTGGCAATTCGCCGTCGAGCTTGAGTCGCAACACATGGCTGGAAGCTGCCTTGAGCAATTCGCTGGTGCGCTCCAGAGCAACCACCTTGCCCGCCTTGAGCATGGCCAATCGACCGCACAGGGCCTCGGCCTCTTCCAGGTAATGGGTGGTGAGCAAAACCGTGTGACCTTGCTTGTTGAGCTTGGCAATGAACTGCCACAGGGTCTGACGCAATTCCACGTCCACACCGGCGGTGGGCTCGTCCAACACAATCACAGGCGGCTTGTGCACCAAGGCCTGCGCGACCAACACGCGCCGCTTCATACCGCCGGAGAGCTGGCGCATATTGGCTTCGGCTTTGTCGCTCAGGCCCAGGCTCTCGAGCAATTCATCAATCCAGTCGTCGTTGCGCTGGATGCCGAAATAGCCCGACTGAATGCGCAGCGCTTCGCGGACATTGAAAAACGGATCAAACACCAGCTCTTGCGGCACCACGCCGAGCTTGCGTCGTGCCTGCGCGTAGTCGGCCTGGACATCACTGCCCATCACCGTGACCTTGCCGGCGCTCGCACGGGTGAGACCCGCCAGGATGCTGATGAGGGTGGTTTTGCCGGCGCCATTGGGGCCTAGCAGTCCAAAAAATTCACCCTCTTCAATATTGAAGTTGACGCCATCGAGTGCAGCGAAGGTGCTGCCTTTAGGCCCACGCGGGGAGGGGTAGTCTTTGGAGACGGATTGGAATGAGATGGCTGCCATGAGAGACCGCTATTTTAAGCGGAAGCCCTCAGGCGGCCTGGATCAGCTCGTCAATCCCGTACAACTTGGCCAGATCGGCCAATTGAGGTGACAAAGAACGGATGACCAGCGACTTGCCGCGAGCCTGACTTTCGCGGCCAAACTCCAACAAAACGGCCAAAGCCGAAGAGTCAAAAGACTGCAATGCACTGGCGTCCACCACCACCTGATCGCCCTCTTGCGAGGGAAGGCCTTGCACCATCATGCGCAGGCAAGCGGTCGCCTGAAGGTGGGTGAGTTCAGCGGGAAGTACCAGCATAGTCAACCTTTTTTGGCGTTGGCCTTGTTGCGCTCTGCGAGCGTGTTGATCAGCCCATCAATGCCTTTGGAATTGACCTCTTGTGCAAATTGGTTGCGGAAGTTCTCGACCAACCACACGCCCAGCACATTGATGTTGTAAATTTTCCAGCCCGCACCCTCACCGGGCGTTTTCTCAAGTCGATAGTCCAGCTGGATCGGATCGCCCTGCCCTTTGACTTCGCTGCGCACCAACACTTCACGGTCCTCAGGGGCAGCGCGCAGGGGCTTGACCACCACGACCTGATCACTCACCTGCGCCAAGGCGCCCGCGTAGGTGCGCACCAGTAGGACCTTGAACTCGGTCTGCAAACGCTGTTTTTGCTCGGGCGTGGCTTGGCGCCAGCCCGGGCCCACCGCAGAGGCCGTCATGCGCTGGAAGTTCACACTGGGCATGATTTTGTTATCCACCAAGGCAATCACCTTGGAGGTGTCCCCCGCCTTGAGGGTTGCGTCGGTTTTGATGTTGTTGAGCACCTCGGTACACAAGCGCTGCATCATGACATCGGCCGCTTCATCGACCGCCCAGGCAGGCAAGGCCCCAAACGCCAGGCTCATGGTGATAAGAGCCAAGCAGCGGCGGGCAAGATTCGAGGGGGTCAACAAGCGGTTCATGGTCCAAGTCACTTTCAATTTTTCGGGTGGTATCTTCAACGTGCGACGCGACACTGTCGCTGACGGGTTGACGCCTTCTACCTCACAATTCAACGCGCCGGTGGATCGGCATCAGGATTCGAGTCGACGTCCTCATCGGGCGGGTTGCCATCATAGAGGGTGTTGCGGCGCTGTTGCAGATAAGCATCCCGGATAAAGGCGTATTTGTCTAAAGCGACTTCATCCAGGACCGTCTCGGCTTTGAGCAAGGCCGCACGCTGATTGACCACGCGGGTCACGACCAGGGTGTTGCGGGCGGGAATGTCCGTGCTTTGGGCCACGGGATCACCCTTGAAGTCAACCGGCAAGGCCACGGTGTCACGCAAAGTCGATGGGCCCAACAAGGGCAACACCACATAAGGCCCGTTTCCAACCCCCCAAACACCCAGAGTGGTCCCGAAGTCTTTGGTGGTGCGTTCAATTTGCATTTCAGAGGCGATGTCCAGCAAGCCCCCCAAGCCCATGACGGTGTTCACGCTGACACGCATCAGGTTTTCGGAAGCGGCCCGTCCTTTGAGCTGCAGTGCACAGTTCACCACCGACCACATGTCTTGCAGATTGCCAAAAAAGTTACTCACGCCGCGTTGAACCAGACGCGGCACGGATTCTTTGTAAGCCGTGGCCACGGGTTTGAGCACCGCACCGTCTACCGCGTTATTGAACTGGTCGACGCTGCGGTTCATGGACTCCCAGGGATCCGCCGGATTGGCGGCTCGCGCTGGAGGGGCACTGGCACACGCCACCAAGGACAAGGCCAGCACGGCGGCGCTGATCAGGCGCTTCACTTCTTGCCTTTGTCCGCAGAACCGTCAGCCGCTTTGTTGTACAGGAACTGACCAATCAGATTCTCCAGAACAACGGCTGATTGCGTGGCACTGACGGTATCGCCTGCCACCAGATTTTTATCGTCCGCACCGGCTTCTATGCCAACGTACTGGTCGCCCAGCAGGCCACTGGTCAGAATTTTCAGTGAGCTGTCTTTGGGGAATTTGTAGCGACTCTCCAAAGCCATGGTCACTTTGGCTTGAAAGCTGCGATCGTCAAAGCTGATGTCTTCCACCCGCCCCACCACCACGCCGCCGCTGCGAACCGCTGCTTTGGGTTTCAAGCCGCCCACATTGTCGAACTTCGCTTCAACATGGTAGGTAGTTTGAAAACTCACAGTCAACAGGTTGGCCGCCTGCAGGGCCAGAAACAAAATGGCGAGCCCGCCGATGATCACGAACAGTCCGACCCACACATCATTTTTTGAGCGTTGCATGACACCCTCCTCAAATCGTAAACATCATGGCCGTGAGGATGAAATCCAGGCCTAAAACCGACAAAGAAGCCACCACCACCGTGCGTGTAGTGGCACTTGAAACACCTTCGGGCGTGGCCAAGGCCTCATAACCCTCGTACAAAGCGATGAAGGTCACAGTGAAGCCAAACACCAGGCTCTTGATGATGCCGTTGCCCACGTCTTTCCAGACGTCCACACCGCCTTGCACCTGGCTCCAAAAAGCGCCGCCATCCACACCGATCATGAGCACACCCACCACCCAGCCACCCAGAATGCCCATGGTGCTGAAAACGGCTGCCAACAAAGGCATGGTGATCACGCCGGCCCAAAAACGGGGGGCCAAAATGCGCTGCACCGGGTCGACCGCCATCATGTCCATCACGCTGATCTGCTCGCCTGCTTTCATCAAGCCGATTTCTGCAGTGAGCGAGGTGCCGGCACGACCCGCAAACAAGAGTGCCGTCACCACGGGCCCGAGCTCGCGGACCAAGCTCAGCGTCACCAGCAGCCCCAGGGCCTCGGTCGAGCCATAGCGCTGCAAGGTGTAGTAACCCTGCAGCCCGAACACAAAGCCGACGAAGAGGCCCGACACGGCAATGATGGCAAGCGAGTAGTTGCCTAAAAAATGGATTTGATCGCGCACCAGCGATGAACGCGCAAACGTCGCTTTGAACGACGTGAACAGGCGCCAAAAAAGTCGTGCGCCCAGCCCCAAATCAGCCAGCTTGCTGCGCGTGGCCAAACCCACATCGGATGGCTTGTACCAACTCATGACTGACCTCCCATGGCTTGGAATGGCGATTTGGACGCGCGCAAGCCAAAGTCGTCCTGCACCGACAAACCCGGGTACTGAAACCGTACCGGCCCATCGGGCGAGGCGTTGACAAACTGATGGATCAAAGGATCGGGGCAGTCGCGCACCTCTTGGGGTGTGCCTTGCACGGCCACTTTGCCATTGGCCAAAATGATGATGTGGTCGGCAATCATGAAGGTCTGCTCCACCTCGTGCGACACAAAAATGCTGGTCAGTCCCATGGCGTCATTGAGGTGGCGAATCAAACGCGCAGAGGTGCCCAGTGAAATCGGATCCAAACCCGAGAAGGGCTCGTCATACATGACCAATTCAGGGTCCAGCGCGATTGCCCGCGCCAACGCCACACGCCGGGCCATGCCGCCGGAAATCTGGCTGGGCATGAGTTCTCGTGCACCCCGCAGACCCACTGCATTGAGTTTCATCAGCACAACGTCGCGGATCAGGGCTTCGGATAAATCGGTGTGTTCCCGCAATGGGAAGGCGACGTTTTCAAACACGTCCAAATCGGCGAACAAGGCGCCAAACTGAAATAACATGCCCATGCGGCGACGCGCCTGGTACAAGCGCGCCTGGTCCATGGTCGTGACGTCTTCCCCGTCAAACAGCAACTCGCCTTGCTGTGCACGTGCCTGGCCGCCGATGAGGCGCAGCACCGTAGTTTTGCCACCTCCCGACGCGCCCATCATCGCGGTGACTTTTCCACGTGGAATTTTGAGCGACAGGTCGTCCAGAATCACGCGTTCACCGTACCCGAAGGTCAGGTGGCGCAATTCAACGAGGGTGTCCGGATCTGAGGAGGTCATACAGGCCAATTGCCGGAAAAAGAGTGAAGCCGGATCATACGGCATTCACGCTTTTTACACCTGACGCAGCCGGTTGGGCTGCGCATGCAACTTCAACGGGGCAGAACGCTCTCGCCCATCAAGAATTCGTCCACAGCCCGCGCCGCTTGACGACCCTCTCGAATCGCCCAGACCACCAGGCTTTGGCCGCGGCGTATGTCGCCGGCGGCAAACACTTTGGCCACATTGGTGGCATAGCCGCCGACCAGTTCGGTGCTCGCTTTGGCATTGCCTCGTGCGTCCTTGTCTACACCGAAGGCTTCCAACACGGTGGGCACGGGGTTCACAAAACCCATAGCCAACAGGACCATATCGGCCGGGTAGTCTTTTTCAGTGCCGGGGATGTCGACCAATTTGCCGTCCTTCATCTCCACATGCACAGTCTTCAAAGCGGTGAGTTTGCCGTTCTTGCCAATGAATTCCTTGGTGGAGATGGCGAACTCGCGCGTGAGAAGACCTTTTTCAGCGCTCTCGTCATGGCTGGAGCTGGTGCGCAGCTTCAGCGGCCAATAGGGCCAGGTCAGGGGACGGTTTTCCACTTCAGGGGGTTCAGGCATGACTTCAAACTGCGTCACGCTTGAAGCCCCATGGCGGGTGCTGGTGCCCACGCAGTCAGAGCCGGTGTCGCCGCCACCGATGACGATCACATGCTTGCCGTCGGCGCGCAACTGATCCTTGAGTTTGTCGCCCGCGTTGACTTTGTTTTGCTGCGGCAAAAATTCCATCGCGAAATAAACGCCTTGCAAATCACGGCCGGGTATCGGCAGGTCACGCGACTGCTCCGATCCCCCCGTCAGCAGCACGGCATCAAAGTCTTTTTTCAACTGATCGGCGCTGATGCTTTCCTTGGCCCAGTTCGTGACCTTGGAATCCTGGGGCCAATGACCGATCACCACACCGGTGCGAATTTTCACGCCTTCGGCTTCGAGTTGAGCGAGGCGGCGGTCGATGTGGGATTTCTCCATCTTGAAGTCAGGAATGCCATAACGCAACAAGCCACCGACGCGGTCGTTCTTCTCGAACAGGGTCACGTCATGGCCGGCACGTGCCAGTTGCTGCGCCGCTGCCAAACCTGCCGGGCCCGCGCCCACAACAGCCACTTTCTTGCCGGTCTTGCGTGTCGGCAGCTGGGGCTTGACCCAGCCGTTTTCCCAAGCGCGGTCAATGATGGCGTGCTCGATAGACTTGATGCCCACCGCATCGCCGTCCACATTCAGCGTACAGGCGGCTTCGCAAGGTGCGGGGCAAATGCGGCCGGTGAACTCGGGGAAGTTGTTGGTGCTGTGCAGCACATCGATCGCGTTTTTCCAGTCGCTCTGGTAGACCAGGTCGTTGAAATCCGGAATGATGTTGTTGACAGGGCAGCCGTTGTTGCAAAACGGCGTGCCACAGTCCATGCAGCGTGCCGATTGCAACTTGGCTTGCTCGTCGGTCAAACCGACCACAAATTCCTTGTAATTTTTCAGACGCTCGCCAACCGGCTTGTAGCCTTCTTCGACGCGCTCAAACTCCATGAAGCCAGTGATTTTTCCCATGATCGAATCCTTTGCTTATTTAGCGGCGACTGCTGCTTTTTTGGCCGACGACTTGGCAGCACCCGTAGCGGAAGCCGCCTGCGACTTGGCTGCCATTTCGCCCAAGGCGCGCTTGTACTCGTTGGGGAACACCTTGACGAATTTTTCGCGCGCGCTGCTCCAGTTGTCCAGCAACTCGCGGGCACGCTTGCTGCCGGTCCAGCGGTTGTGGTCCTCCAACAGTTTCTTGAGCTGGGCTTCGTCGGACTCGCCGCGATGCCAGATGGCCCGGTCCACGCTGGCCTCTTGCTGCTTGGCGTCCAGCACTTTTTCAATGGACACCATGGCCGTGTTGCAACGGCTGGCGAACTGGCCATCCTCGTCGTATACATAAGCCACGCCGCCGCTCATACCCGCCGCAAAGTTGCGCCCGGTCTTACCCAGCACCGCCACGGTGCCGCCGGTCATGTATTCACAACCGTGGTCACCCGTGCCTTCTACCACCGCGGTGGCACCCGACAGACGCACGGCAAAGCGCTCGCCGGCCACGCCGCTGAAGAAGGCCTCGCCACTGGTGGCGCCATACATCACGGTGTTGCCCACGATGGTGTTGCGGATGGCTTCAC
>CANGMW010000101.1 GCA_947454695.1 Comamonadaceae bacterium
CAGACTCGACCAGATTTTTAAGCGGCCACACCGTTTTGGCGCCGGTGATGATCTCCCGCACATCTGAAGTCAACGCGGCGCTGTCCTGCAGGAGCGGCGGCAAGCTTGTTTGGGCATTGGCAGAAATTTGTTCCACATGGTCCACGATGTGCTGGGTTTTATTCAGGAGCTCGGGCAAACTGCGGTTCACCGTGCGCAAGGTTTGTTCAACTTGTACCAAGCTTTGATCCGCCTGTTTCAAAGTCGACACCGTCGCCTGTGTGAGCTCCCCCGTTTGCTGATGACCGGTTTTGAGCAAGGTATTGAGTGAGCTGGTCGTTTCACGCAGTTGCGCCATGGTGGCCGGTAAGCCGTGGCGGGAATCGGCCAATGTACCGGTGATGGTTTTGACGTCCGCCAAAATGGGCATGATGGCTTCACGAAGGCTGTTGGCCATGGCCGTCAGCCCATCAGCCCGCGAAAATTTGAGCATGCCATTGTTGGCTGCAAGTTGGTCTTTTTGTTTGCCTGGAAGAATCTCCAAAATGGCCGATCCCACCAGCCCTTCCTTCAGCAGGACGACCTCGGCGTCGGCCGTCACAAACCGAAGGTGGCTTGAATCGATGGCCATGCTCACCTCGACTTGACCATCGGGCCGCAAGGTCACTTGATCCACCGAGCCGACCCGAAAGCCCGCAATCTTGACCGACTGACCCTTGTTGATGTCCAGCGCGGAGTCCGTCAAAAAACCAAGGGTCGACGTTGTGCGAAAAACGCCCTGACGCATGAAGATGAACACAAAGATCAACAGCGTGGCGATGAACCCTGCCCACAAAAAGCGGCGTGTGCCACGGTGCAGCAGTGCCAGATCGCTGTCTTGCTCAATCAGAATGGACATGCTGCCACCTTAGGTTCGTGGGTGGCACGGGCCTGGGTCATCAACGCACCTCTTCCACGGTGAGCAAGGCCGCACCATAACTGCTGGAACAGCGTTTTTGCACCGCCAGGTTGCGCATCGGACCTGACTGGGCGCAATCGGCCTCTGGGGGTTGGGCGGTACCGGCGGTCACCAACTGAAGGGCCTCGGCTGAACTGGCTGCCACCACACTGAAGGGGCCCGCGGGTTTGAGCCCTGCGCGGCTGAAGTCGCGTGGACTGTCGGTGACGATCGCCAGCAGCATGTCTTTGCCGGGGGGGCCTTCAGCAGTGAGTTGCCAGGCGTCGCGCGGCAATTTGAGCGTCGCACCCGCCCCCACTTGGTTGTTGCGATCGAGTTGGTTAGGGAAAAGCAGGTCAAACGTCTGCCCGTCAGAACCCACCATCAGCACATACACATAGCCGGCTTCTCGCGAGGTCAGCGTCAAATCAATCAGATCACGTCCGATCGTGAGCTTGGGTTTGGCACTGGTGAAGGTGACCAAACGGCGGTCATCGCGGCTGTTGTAGATGTCATTTAACGCGGCCATGGCCGAAGGCTTTACAGGCACCACGGCGGGCGTCACCGGCGCAGGGTTGGACGTTGCAGAGGAGACAGGTTTAGAGGGCGAGGCAATGAGTGGCGCCACAACGAGCGGCGCAGGCTGGGCAGGGGCGGCGGCCACAGGTACTGGCTTGGGCAGTTCGGCCGCAACCGGTTTGGCAGGCGCCGCGAGAGCCGCAGGGGGAGCAGGCTCGGCACTGGCCTCGCGCACCGCATAACTCAGCACCACGTCGGGGTTGCCGGTGATAGACACATGGTGCGGCAAAAATCCTTGCGCGCCCTTGAGTTGTTTTTCTATGCGGTCTTGTGCGCACAGCTGAATTTCCTGCGCGGACAAACCGCCGCTGCCGTCGAGGTCTTTGGCTGCACCCGACATGCAGGCCTGCCAAGCTTGCGTGGCCACGCCGCCGCGTCCGGGTTGGTCCAAAGAAATTTCACTGTCGCGGGCAGCGGCAATGTAGACAAAATTGCCGCCACCGTTGCCCGGCGCCCGGTTGGCATTGAGGCTGCGCGTCACCACATTGGTGGGCTTGACGCAGCTCACGCCATCTGGCGTGTAGGACTTAGGAGAAAAGGCCGGCGCGGAGGCGCTCAAAGCGCGGGTGGTCACACCACCTGAGTGACAAGCGTCCAAGAACACGATGGTCTTCTGCGATTTTTGCGACAAGCGTTTGAGCACACCTTCCATCTCGGTGTCGATGAAGCCATAACCATCGACCGTGATCAACGATTCTGCGCAACGGTCTGTGCCGTTCTCCTGAACCATCTGACGGCCGCCATGGCCCGAGTAATAAATAAATACCTGGTCGTTGCCACCAAGTTTGGCTTCGAGCTGCTCGAAGGCGCGGCGCATGCCGTCCAGTGTCAAGTCAGCGTCGCTCAGTGACTGAATATTGTCTTTGGGCACCCCCATGCGCAAGGCGATGTCATTGGCCGTAGCCCGGTCAAAGGGCACGCCTTTGAGTTTGGGGATGTTGCCCTGGTAGTCGCCGATCGTCATGATCAATGCGTATGACGTGGGGGTGGCCGGCTTGCTAAAGCCCCGGATGCCGGTGGTCGCAATCAGATTACCTTTGCCGCTGCGCCCGTCGTCGAGCTGCAACAAGGAGGCACCTGAGGCAGGTTTAGCAGGCGGCGGCGGTTTTTTCACAGGCGCATCGGCCGCATAAGCCAGCGAGAAAGTGGCGGCCAGCACGCCTGCCCCCAGCAAGTTAAATAATGGTTTCATGAAACGACGTCCTGAGGTGATGAGGTGTCCAAGGCGCTGGTCCCCTGCAAGGCAGCCAGAATAGTGGCAAAGGCCCGCTGTGTCCATTGCGTTGTGGTTTCCCATCCAATGATGGCGTGGGTACTGAAAAACAGCAGTCGCCCTTGCGCCATCGCTTCGGGTTGGCTTTCACGCAAGGCGCGCGTCAATTGCGCTGCATCGGTTTGCCAGTCGGCCTGAAGGTCTTCGCAAAGCCAATACACAAGCATGGAGTCAGCGAACACACTTTGGACCAGGCCCGGGTCCTCGATGAGGTTGCTGATGCGTCCGGCCTGCAACTCCGACCTGGCCACCAGGTGATCCAAATCCCCTTTGAGCGCGCGTCGCTCTTGCGCGGTGGAGCCAACCCAGCGGATGGCCAGTACGGCCAACAAGCGTTGGCCTGAGCCTTGGGTGTTGATGTCGCGCACCTGTGCGTTGGCTAACCATTGGCGGGATAAACCGTAGTAGACCCGCGCCAGCGCAAAGTACAGCAAGCCCAGGGACAAAGGTGCTGAAGTGTCCAAATACCAGTCCGACAGGTTCAGCGTGACATAAGCCATGGCGACCAGACCCGCCTGCAACACACCAAATACCTTGTCAAACACCTCGATGCGGGTCTGTCGGTACAGGGCAATGGCCATGCTCCAGATCAACAGCAGGGCTGCCAACAGCATCACCCAGCGAGGCCGCTCGCGCAAGTAGTCGCCGTTTTTAAAGTTGTCGATGGCGGTGGCCAAAATTTCAACGCCCGGGTGGATGCGCGCCATGGGCGTGCCCTTAACGTCAAACAAGCTCGGGGCGGTCGAGCCGATGATGACGATCTTGCCGGTGAACTCATTGGCCGCGCGCTGCGGTTTGGCAGACATCACGTCTTGGTATACGTCGGCAAAACTGAGGTAGTGGTAGGTGAAGGGCGGACCCCGCCAATTGAGCAACACCTCCGGTTGATCAGCGCCTGGGAATTCAAACTCTTGCGCGATGCGCATGGGCAGGGAGGGAATTTGCCAGCCCGCATGCGTGAGCCAAGCCGGGTAGCGACGGATGACCCCGTCTTTGTCGGGCACCACCTGGTGCGTGCCCAAGCGACCGTTGTCAATGGCCGCGGGCACTTTGGGCAAGATCATGGCGATGGTGGCCGTTGTATCGGCATGATCTTGCAAAAGTTTTACGCCAGGTAGGGCGCTTACCGGGATGCGACTGAGCTTGTCGTTTTGCGGATCCAGACGCAGCATGGGGAAAAACGTGCTGTTGGATTCAGCGATGGCTTGATTAAATGCCGCATCGCTGGCGGGTCGCTGTACATCGGGATCGGAGAACAGGATGTCAAACACAATCGCCTGCGGCTTTTGCGTTTCAATGCCACGAACCAACTCCCCCAGCACCCGGTTAGGCCAAGGCCAGCGGCCGTGTTGTTTGGCCATGCTGGCCAGACTCGCTTCGTCAATGTCCAAAATGACGATGTCCGGATCGGCTTTGGGCGCGATCAGGCGATGTGAGATCAAGCTGTCAAATAGTTTGGTGTCGGCAGAGGCCACCAGATTCAAGAATCCTTGGTCCATCAAAATCAACAGTGAGAACACCAAGGCAAACACCAGATAAGCGCGCGCGCCCAATTGGCGTACACGTGCCAACACCGCACTGCGCAGACGCGTCCACCTGTTTTGAATGTTTGAATTCATTTCAGCCCATACGCGGCAAGCGCGAATACAAGATCAACCAAGAATACGGCGATCAAGCCGTTTCCCACCGCATGCATAGCCGCCTCAGAAATGGCGTGGGGATTGGGTTCGCCGCTGCTGCCGTGGTGGCAGGCGATCGCCCCGATCAACAAACCCATGACCAAACTTTTGGCAAGACTGGCCAGCACCAACACCGGCTGCGCGTTCACCAAAAATTCACTGGCGACCTCGGTGATCGGTAGTTGTTGCAAGACAGAAACGGCGAGCCAGCCGCTGAGGACCGCAACGATCTGGAAAAAAATGGACACAGCAGGCGCCACCAGAACCATACCGATGATGCGCGGCAAGAGCAAAAAGTCCGCGGGCGACACGCCCTTTCCTTTGATCGCAGCAAACTCATCTTGCCAATGCATGACTGCCAACTCGGAGGCCATGGCCGCACTGCTGCGAGCCACCAGAACCAGGCCCGTGAACAAGGGGCCGATTTCAAAAAACAAGCCGTAAAACATCCAAGCCTGCGCGGCATCACTGCCTTGGCCGGCCAATGCGGAGACCTGACTCACCGCGGCCGCGCCCGTGATCGCCGCCAGCGTGCACACCACCGGTAATGCAGCAATGCCCGTTTCGTGGATTTGCCGCTGCAGTTCAATCCATAAAGCAGGCTCGCGCAAACGCCGCCAGCGGGTGACGGCCAGCCCGCACATCAGGGCGTAGCGGTACAAGCGCTCGGGCAAAGTGAATGTCATGGGGTACGCGACCGGCGCACACCCAGCCAGTCAAAGACAGCGACTGCACAAGATGAATGCGTTGTTGGCGTCATGGTGCGGCACAGTTTAGTGGCTGGGCTGCCGTTTGGGGCTTGGCAGGCGCGCGCCCACATGCGGCTGCCCCCGTGATCGGGCCAGGGCCACCTGCCGTTCACGTTCTGCAAACCCGGCTTGCTGCTGGCTGGTCGTCGAGTCACAGCAGAACGCACAACGCACGCCCGGGAGGTACTGAGGCGCTTGCGTGTCAGCCTCACTCAAAGGGCGGCGGCAGGAGCGGCACAGGGTGTAGGGGCCGGGCTGTAAGCCGTGCCCCACCGAGACGCGCTCGTCAAACACAAAACACTCACCCTGCCAGGCGCTGCTCTGCGCGGGCTGAGTTTGCAGGTAACTGAGGATGCCGCCCTCCAAGTGGTAGACCTCCTCGTAGCCGCGCATGCGCAAGAGGGCGGTGGATTTTTCACAGCGGATTCCGCCGGTGCAAAACATCGCGACCCGGGGCTTTTTGCCGTCAGGCGCGTACAAGGCGCCGCCGGGTGCTTCCTGGGCTTGCAGCCATTGCGGCAAATCAGCAAACCGTTGGATGCCGGGGTCCACGGCATGGCTGAACGTGCCGATGGCCACTTCATAGTCGTTGCGCGTGTCGATCAACACCACATCGGGCTGGTCAATCAAGGCATTCCAGTCCTGCGGTTTGACGTACTGGCCGGCCATTTTTCCGGGATCCAGACCGGCCACACCCAGGGTGACGATTTCTTTTTTCAGGCGGACCTTCATGCGCACAAACGGCATCTTGTCCGACCAGGATTCTTTGTGAGTCAGTTCAGCGAACAAGGGGTCGTCGCGTAAATACGCCAACACCTTGCGCACCGCACCCTCTTCGCCGGCGATCGTGCCGTTGATGCCTTCAGTCGCCAACAGCAAGAGGCCTTTGATGCCGTGTGCTTCGCACACCGCTTGTAAAGCATCGCGGCGCTTTGCTGCATCTGGCAGACTGACAAAGCGGTACAAGGCGGCGGTGAGGTAGCGCATGCGCGGCGGCTCAATCAAGGCGAGCGGTGAAGACGGGGAGCCGACAACATGGCTAAGTTGTCGCGCACAGCGTGCTCCACATCGGGCCAGCGTTTCTGATGGGCCGGCAATTGCAGCTGGGCTTGCAAGGCCGTGAGGTCTTTCAAACTCGGGGCCACTTTGATTTGCGCAATGGCTGCGGCCGCATTGCCCGACTTCACGAGGCCCAATACTTTGACCGCCCATTCACTGACTCGTGCCATTGATGCCTTGTTTGGTTGATTGTGGGTGACTGTACACGCCGTGCAGATGGGCGCAGTGGCTCAAAACGCAGGCGCTCAAGCAGCACCTGGCGCGGTGTTGTTTGGCGACAGCACCGCCATGGTGAGGCGCGAGACGCAGGTGAGCTGGCCTTTTTCGTTGGCCAGCTCAATTTGCCAGACATGGGTGCTGCGCCCGCGGTGCACGGGACGGGCAGTGGCGGTGACCCAGCCCTCGCTGGTGCTGCGCAAATGGTTGGCATTGATGTCCAGGCCCACGGCCCGGTAACCGTCTGGGAGGGAAAACGCGGCGCCGCAGGAACCCAGCGTCTCCGCCAGCACCACCGACACGCCGCCGTGCAAGATGCCGTAGGGCTGCTTGGTGCGCCCATCTACCTTGACGCGACCGCGGATGAAGTCGTCTCCAACCTCCAAAAATTCAATCCCTAAGCACTCCACGGCCGTGCCCACATGGATGCCGGCCAAAATTTCAGGGGAAATCGCTTGTTTCCAAATTGAAGTCATTCAAGGTACCCGTTTGATCAATGAAGGCCGATTTTGACATCCCCGCCAACTTTTACAGCTTTTGACGAATGAGGGAACTTATTATTTAGCACTCGATCACAGAGAGTGCTAAAATGAAGTTTGATTGAAAGGAGACCTGCTATGACCGTTCAAACTGGCGCTTCTGCGTCGGCGCTGTCTGTGGCCAATCCTTGGGGCCTGGTGCCCCCTTTGGGCAATCTGGACGCCTACATCACCGCTGCAAACCGCCTTCCCATGCTCACGCTGGAAGAAGAGCAAGCCTTTGCCCGCAAATTGCGCGATGAGAATGATGTGGAAGCCGCTGGAAAGTTAGTGCTCTCTCACTTACGACTGGTGATTTCTGTATCCCGCCAATACTTGGGCTACGGCCTGCCCCACGCCGACCTGATCCAGGAAGGCAATGTGGGCCTGATGAAGGCCGTCAAACGCTTTGACCCTGACCAGGGCGTGCGCTTGGTGAGCTATGCCATGCACTGGATCAAGGCAGAAATCCACGAATACATTTTGAAAAACTGGCGCATGGTCAAGGTGGCCACCACCAAAGCCCAACGCAAGTTGTTCTTTAACCTGCGCTCCATGAAGCAGGGCTTCAAGGCCGATGCGCTCGATGGCGACACCCACCGCAACACCCTGAGCGAGCATGAAATTGACGTGATGGCCAAAGAGCTCAACGTCAAGCGCGAAGAGGTCATGGAGATGGAGACCCGCATGTCGGGGGGCGATGTCCTGCTCGACCCCAGTCCCTCGGACGATGGCGAAGAAGCTTATGGTCCTATTGCTTATTTGGCCGATGCCCTCCATGAGCCCACCGCGATGATCGAGGCGCACCAGCGCGATGTACTGGCCAGCGACGGCATTGCCGCCGCGCTGAACGTGCTGGACCCCCGCAGCCGCCGTATCGTGGAAGAGCGCTGGCTCAAGGTCAACGACGACAACTCGGGCGGCATGACGCTGCATGATCTGGCCGATGAATATGGCGTGAGTGCTGAGCGGATTCGCCAGATTGAAGTGGCCGCCATGAAGAAAATGAAAGCGGCCTTGGCCGAATTTGCCTGAGCGCGCGACAACGACATCTCGCCCGCCCCGATCCCCTCGGGGCTTTTTTTTGGGAACACCGCACATGAACACCTTTGAATTGATCAGACGCCTCTCGCGCCGTTCGGTGTTACCCCACTTAGCCCTGCTAGCCCTGCTGAGTGCGATGGCTACGCAGGTATCAGCGCAACCCTTTGCCCCCAAGGCCGCAGCCTGGCCCACCAAAACGGTGAAGATCATGGTGGGATTTCCGGCCGGCACATCACCTGATCTGGTGGCGCGCACGCTGGCCGAGCCTTTGTCCAAAGCGCTGGGACAAGCGGTGATTGTGGAAAACCATCCGGGCGCGGGCGGCAATATCGCGGCCGACTTGGTAGCCAAGTCCACCGACGGTCACACCCTGGGCGTGATGATCAACGGCAACCTCACGATTGCCAAACTGCTCAACCCGCTCACGCCCTATGAGCCCGCACGCGACCTGACGCCCATCAGTCTGATCGGCACCGCACCGCTGGTGCTGGCCGCCCCGGCGGATGCACCGGGGACGAGCACCGCAGAATTTTTAAACGCTGCCCGTCAAGCCGGCAACCGTTGGAGTTACGGTTCACCCGGCGTGGGGACGGTGGGCCACATCGGCATGGAG
>CANGMW010000102.1 GCA_947454695.1 Comamonadaceae bacterium
CACCTGTTCGATGCAGGCCACCGCGTCCATGCAGTGCTGACGGTCCGCAGGTGAAAGGTCGGTGAACTCCGCCACATGGTCCTGCCAGACCAAACGGTAAAAGGCCGGAAACGCCGCCTCTTCTGCGCGGATGACGCGAAAGCGCTCGGCCTGAAAGATGAGTTCACCCCCCGGCGTCTCGCACAACACACACCCGGGGTGTTTCATCACACCAGTACCCGCTCGATGCCGCCCGCGTTGGCTTGGGCCACATAGGCCGGCAGCCACTGCTCGCCCAGAATCTGACGCGCCATTTCTACGACGATGTAATCGGCTTCCAGCAAGCCGTTGCTCAGGTCGTTGCCATAGCGGTTCAGGCCTTGCAGGCAGCTGGGGCAGCTGGTGAGGATCTTCACATTGTCTTTGGCCTCAATCAGCTGGCCTTCACGCAGAGCGGCCTCACCTTTGCGGATTTCGGCTTCCTTGCGGAAACGCACTTGCGTGGCGATGTCGGGCCGGGTCACGCCCAGGGTGCCGGATTCGCCGCAGCAGCGATCACTCTTGACCACATTGCCGCCGGAATCGCCCGCGAGCAAAGAGCGCACCGTCTTCATCGAGTCGCCCTGCTTCATCGGGTTATGGCAAGGCTCGTGGTACAGGTAGCCGCCTTGCGCGCCCTGCAGCTTGATGCCTTTTTCCAGCAAAAACTCGTGGATGTCGATGATGCGGCAACCCGGGAAAATGTCCTCAAACTTGTAGCCCTGCAACTGGTCGTAGCAGGTACCGCAACTCACCACCACGGTTTTGATGTCCAGGTAGTTCAGGGTGTTGGCCACGCGGTGGAACAGCACGCGGTTGTCGGTGATGATTTTCTCGGCCTTGTCGAACTGCCCCGAGCCGCGCTGCGGGTAGCCGCAGCACAGGTAGCCCGGTGGCAACACGGTTTGCACGCCGGCATGCCACAGCATGGCCTGCGTGGCCAAGCCCACCTGACTGAACAAGCGCTCAGAGCCGCAACCGGGGAAATAAAACACCGCCTCGGACTCGGCGCTGGTGGTCTTGGGGTCGCGGATGATCGGCACGTAATCGGCGTCTTCAATATCCAGCAAGGCGCGCGCGGTTTTCTTGGGCAAACCACCCGGCATTTTCTTGTTGATGAAGTGGATCACTTGCTCTTTGAGCAAGGGCTTGCCCACCGTAGCGGGCGGCTTGATGGTTTGCCTGCGGGCGAACGTACGCAACACATCGTTGGCCAGTCGCTGCACCTTAAAGCCCACCCCCACCATCGCCACACGCATGGCCTTGATGGTCTGCGGGTTGGTGGCATTGAGGAACAACATCGCCGCGGCCTGCCCGGGTCGGAAAGATTTTTGCCCCATCTTGCGCAACAAATTTCGCATGTTCATCGAGACTTCACCGAAGTCGATGTTCACCGGGCACGGCGAGAGGCATTTGTGGCACACCGTGCAGTGGTCGGCCACATCTTCAAATTCCTGCCAATGCTTGATGGACACGCCCCGGCGGGTTTGTTCCTCGTACAGGAAAGCTTCCACCAGCAAGGAGGTGGCCAAAATTTTGTTGCGCGGGCTGTACAGCAAATTGGCGCGCGGTACATGGGTCGCGCACACCGGTTTGCACTTGCCGCAACGCAGGCAGTCCTTCACGCTGTCGGCAATCTGGCCGATGTCGGACTGCTGCATGATCAAGGACTCATGCCCCATCAGGCCAAAACTCGGGGTGTAGGCATTGGTCAGGTCGGCATGCAAAGGCAATCCGCCCGTCGCGTTCGCAGTCACTGCGCGCAAGAGTTTGCCTTTGTTAAAGCGCCCTTCGGGGTCCACCCGGTGTTTGTAATCCGTGAAGGGCTGCAACTCCGCGTCGCTGAGGAATTCCAGCTTGGTGATGCCAATGCCGTGTTCGCCGGAGATCACGCCGTCGAGCGAACGCGCCAGCGCCATGATGCGTTTGACGGCCCCATGAGCAGCCTGCAGCATGTCGTAGTCGTCGCTGTTGACGGGAATGTTGGTGTGCACATTGCCGTCACCTGCGTGCATGTGCAGAGCCACCCAGACGCGGCCCTTGAGCACGCGCTGGTGAATCGCCTGGCACTCGGCAAAAATGGCGGCAAACACGTTGCCGGAGAACAAATTCTCCAGCGGCGCACGCAATTGGGTTTTCCAGCTGGCGCGCAAGGTGTGGTCCTGCAATTGCGCAAACAGCGGATCCACATCACGCAACCAGCCGCTCCAGGTGCTGCGCACCTCGCGCACCAAGGCCAGCGCCTGCGCCACCCGGTCTTGCAGGAGTTCAGCCGCATCAAAGGCGTCCTCGCCGTCTTGCTTGCCCAGCGGCAGCGTGTCGCGGCGCAGAAATTCTTCCAGCGCATCGCACAGGCTGATCTTGTTGCGCAAACTCAGCTCGATGTTGATGCGCTCGATGCCGTCGGTGTACTCGGCCATGCGCGGCAGCGGGATCACCACGTCTTCATTGATCTTGAAGGCGTTGGTGTGGCGGGAAATGGCCGCCGTGCGCTTGCGGTCAAGCCAGAATTTTTTACGGGCTTCCGGGCTGATGGCCACAAAGCCTTCGCCGCTGCGCGAGTTGGCAATGCGCACCACCTCGGAGGTGGCCCGGGCCACGGCATCGGCATCGTCGCCGGCGATGTCACCAAACAGCACCATCTTGGGCAAGCCGCCGCGTTTGGATTTGGTGGCATAACCCACGGCCTTGAGGTAGCGGTCGTCCAGATGCTCCAGACCCGCCAGCAAGGTGCCGCTGCGCTTTTGCTCAGCGAACATGAAGTCCTTGATTTCCACAATGCTGGGCACGGCCTCACGGGCATGGCCGAAAAACTCCAGGCACACCGTGCGGGTGTGCGCGGGCATGCGGTGCACGATCCAGCGCGCGCTGGTGATCAGGCCGTCACAGCCTTCTTTTTGGACGCCCGGCAGGCCGCTCAAAAATTTGTCGGTGACGTCCTTGCCTAAGCCCGCTTTGCGAAAACTTGGGCCCGGAATGTCCAGACGTTCGGTGCGCAACAAGGTCTTGCCGTCGGTTTTGAAATAACTCAGCTCAAAGCTGGCCACGTCAGCATCGTGGATCTTGCCCAGGTTGTGGTTGATGCGAGTGACTTCCAGCCAGCCCGCATCGGGCGTGACCATGCGCCAAGACGCCAGGTTGTCCAGTGCCGTACCCCACAGCACCGCCTTTTTGCCGCCGGCATTCATGGCGATGTTGCCGCCTATGCACGACGCTTCGGCCGAGGTCGGGTCCACCGCAAACACAAAACCGGCACGCTCGGCCGCATCGGCCACACGCTGGGTGACGACACCGGCTTCGGTCCAGATGGTGGGCACAGCTTCGCTCAGGCCGGGCAGCATCACGCGCTCCACCTCGGTCATGGCTTCGAGTTTTTCGGTGTTGATGACCGCACTCTTCCAGGTCAGCGGCACGGCCCCGCCGGTGTAGCCGGTACCGCCCCCGCGGGGGATGATGGTCAGGCCCAGCTCGATGCAACCGCCCACCAGACGCGCCATCTCGGCTTCGGTGTCGGGCGTGAGCACCACAAACGGGTACTCGACCCGCCAGTCGGTGGCGTCGGTGACGTGGGAAACCCGGCTCAAGCCGTCGAATTTGATGTTGTCTTTGGCCGTCAGCCGGTTGAGCAAACGCAAAGTTTTGCGCCGCAACTCGCCCATGGCTTGGAACGATGTGTCAAACGCTTGCACGGCTTGGGTCGCGGCTTTGAGCAGTTCACCGACCAAGGCGTCGCGCTCCAGGTCGGCTTCAGGCGTGCGCCGTTTTTCGACTTCACCCAGACGATGGTGCAAAGCCTCCACCAGTAAGCGGCGCCGCTTGGGGTTGTCGAGCAAATCGTCTTGCAAATAGGGGTTGCGCTGCACCACCCAGATATCGCCCAACACCTCATAAAGCATGCGGGCCGAACGGCCGGTGCGGCGCTCCTGACGCAACTGATTGAGCCAATCCCAGGCCTGCTCACCGAGCAGGCGGATCACGATCTCGCGGTCAGAGAACGAGGTGTAGTTGTAGGGAATTTCGCGAATGCGTTCGGGCTCCCGCGGCACTTGGCCGGGCGCAGGCATCAGGTGGTTCAGCGAGGTCGGTGCGTTCATGGTTATTTGTGTCAGCCAGAACGGTTTACCCGGCTGAGGAAGGATGTTACCGCAGTGCAGCATGACCCTGGTTGCCCATGGTTATGCCCGTGGGTTGGGATTCCCGGGGAATCACTCAGGCGACAGGCCGCGTCAAATAAGCCTGACTTCAGTCATGCGGGTGCCATCTGGAGCCGCTAGACTCGCACGATTCCTGCCATCTGGGCATGAAGCCGATCTTCAACGGAGAACACGCATGAAACACCAACTGCTTGCTGCGGCGCTGGCCGCAACGCTGATCACCCCCGCATGGGCCCAAACCGAGGTCCAGTGGTGGCACTCCATGACCGCTGTCAATGGTGAATGGGTCAATGACCTGGCCAAAGATTTCAATGCCAAACAAAAAGAGTACAAGATCGTGCCGACCTTCAAAGGCGGCTACGACGAATCCATGACCGCAGCGGTGGCGGCATTCCGGGCCGGCAATGCGCCCCACATCCTGCAGGTATTCGAAGTGGGCACTGCCACCATGATGGCCAGCAAAAATGCCATCGTGCCGGTCACCCAGGTCATGCAGCAAGCAGGTTACAAATTTGACCCCAAGGTCTATGTGCCGGCCGTGGCCGGTTACTACACCGCGCCCAACGGGCAGATGCTGAGCTTTCCCTTCAACAGCTCCACCACCGTGTTTTATTACAACAAGGACGCCTTCAAGGCCGCCGGGCTGGACACCGACAAGGCCCCCGCCACCTGGCCTGAAGTGGCGCTGGCCGCAGCCAAGCTCAAAACCAGCGGCCACAAATGTCCGCTGTCGATTTCCTGGCAGGGCTGGACCCAGCTGGAGAGCTTTTCGGCTTGGCACAACGTGGAGTTCGCGACCAAGGGCAATGGCTTGGGCGGCTTGGATGCCCGCATGAAGGCGAATTCGCCTTTGCATGTGCGTCATATTGAGAATCTGGCCAATATGGCCAAGCAAGGCCTGTTTGTCTACAAAGGCCGCGGCAATGTGCCTGAGGCCAGCTTTGTGTCGGGCGAATGCGCCATGATGACCACCTCTTCCGGCTTCTACGGCAATGTGGCTAAAAACGCCAAGTTCGCCTATAGCGTAGCCCCCCTGCCCTTCTACCCGGATGTGCCGGGCGCACCGCAAAACACAGTGATCGGCGGCGCCAGCCTGTGGGTGATGGCCGGCAAAAAACCGGAAGAATACAAAGGCGTGGCCGCTTTCTTCAATTACCTCTCCAGCCCCGAGGTGCAGTCCGCCAGCCACAAACGCACCGGCTACCTGCCCATCACCACGGCGGCCTACCAGTTGACCGAGAAATCGGGCTTTTACAAGCAGAACCCGGGCACCGATGTGGCCGTGAACCAGATGATCCGCAAGACCACCGACAAATCGCGCGGTATCCGTCTGGGCAACTATGTGCAGATCCGCACCATCGAGGATGAAGAACTCGAACAAGTTTGGGCTGGCAAAAAATCCGCCCAAGAGGCGCTGGACAGCATCGTCAAACGCGGCAACGAGTTGTTGGAACGTTTCGAAAAAGCCAACAAGTCCTGAGCAGCTGAGCGCACGGCCAGCAACAAGCCCTGAAACACGCAGCACCGCCCATGGAAAAACGCGTTGTCTTTCGCTCCACCTGGCTGCCCTGGGTGCTGCTGACGCCCCAGGTGCTGGTCATCGGCTTGTTTTTTTTCTGGCCGGCGGCCCAGGCTTTGCTGCAGTCGGTTCAGCAATCCGACGCCTTTGGCACCTCGGTGGAATGGGTTGGCTTGGAGAATTTTCGCAACCTGTGGCAGGACGACACCTACTTCGCGTCGTTCTACACCACCGCGATTTTTTCTCTGTCGGTCGCCACCGTCGGTATCAGCCTGTCGTTGCTGCTGGCCGTGTTTGCCAACCGCATCGTCAAGGGTGCGCTGGCCTATAAAACACTCTTGATCTGGCCCT
The DNA here is from genome assembly GCA_947454695.1 of Comamonadaceae bacterium. Classification (GTDB taxonomy): domain Bacteria; phylum Pseudomonadota; class Gammaproteobacteria; order Burkholderiales; family Burkholderiaceae_C; genus CANGMW01. The sequence goes on from CANGMW010000102.1 coordinate 6,043, forward strand.
ACGCGGTCGCGCCCGCGGTGGCCGGTGTGTTGTGGGTATTCATGTTTGCACCCAGCGTGGGCGTGGTGTCCTATGCCTTGCATGCGCTGGGGATCGACTGGAACCATCTGCTCAACGGCACCCATGCCATGACGCTGGTGGTGATGGCGGCGGTATGGAAACAGATCTCCTACAACTTCCTGTTTTTTCTGGCGGGCTTGCAAAGCATTCCCAAATCGCTGCTGGAGGCTGCGGCCATCGACGGCGCCAGTCCCTGGCGACGCTTTTGGAGCATCGTGTTCCCCCTGCTCTCACCAACCACGTTTTTCCTGCTGGTGATCAACATCGTCTACGCCTTCTTCGACACCTTTGCCATCATCGACTCGGCCACCCGTGGCGGCCCGGGCAAAGACACCTCGATCCTGGTCTACAAGGTCTATTACGACGGCTTCAAAGCCATGGACTTAGGCGGCTCGGCCGCGCAGTCGGTCGTGTTGATGGTGATCGTGGTGCTGCTCACCGTGGTGCAGTTCCGCTTTGTTGAAAAGAAAGTGAACTACTGACATGAAGGCCTTGCGTCATGGTTGAACGCCGCCCTTGGCTCACGCTGCTTTCGCACGCGGTACTCATCCTCGGTGTGGTGGTGGTGGCTTTCCCGCTGTACCTGACCTTTGTGGCCTCCACGCACACGTCACAAGCCATCGTTCAAGTGCCCATGCCCTTGTGGCCGGGCGAGCATTTGATCGAGAACTACGCCGCCGCCTGGAACGGCACCGGCGGCGGGTATGGCTCCAAGGCACCGGTGGGCCACATGATGTGGGTGAGCTTGGTGTCGGCCCTGATCATTTGCGTGGGCAAGATCAGCATCTCGCTGCTCTCGGCCTTTGCGATCGTGTATTTCCGTTTTCGCTTCCGCATGTTTTTCTTCTGGGCGATTTTCATCACGCTCATGCTGCCGGTGGAGGTGCGCATCGGCCCGACCTACAAGGTCGTCTCGGACTTTGGCATGCTCGACAGCTACGCGGGGCTGACCATTCCCCTGATCGCATCGGCCACCGCCACCTTTTTATTCCGGCAATTTTTTCTGACGGTTCCCGAAGAGCTGGTGGAAGCCGCGCGCATGGATGGCGCCGGACCGATGCGCTTTTTCTGGGATGTGTTGTTGCCGCTGTCGGCCACCTCGATGGCGGCGCTCTTTGTCATTCAATTCATTTACGGCTGGAACCAATACCTCTGGCCCTTGCTGGTGACCACGCATGAGGACATGTACCCGGTGGTCATCGGCATCAAGCGCATGATCTCCGGGGGCGACGCGCAAACCGAATGGAATGTGATGATGGCCACCGCCATCCTGGCCATGTTGCCACCGGCTTTGGTGGTCATGGTGATGCAAAAATGGTTCGTCAAAGGTCTGGTGGACACCGAAAAATGACAGCGCCCAAAAATTTCAGCTGAACCTCATGGCTTCAATCCAACTCTCCAACGTCATCAAGCGCTACGGCAGTGGCAAGTCCGCCAATCAGGTCATTCACGGCGTGAGTGCGGCCATCGCCGATGGCGAGTTCATCGTCATCGTCGGGCCCTCGGGTTGCGGCAAGTCCACCTTGCTGCGCATGGTGGCCGGGCTGGAGGAAATCTCCGAAGGTCAGATCTCGATCGGTAACCGCGTGGTCAACGATCTGGAGCCCTCGGAGCGTGACATTGCGATGGTCTTTCAGAACTACGCCCTGTACCCGCACATGAGCGTGTTCGACAACATGGCATACGGCTTGAAGATTGCCAAAGTCCCTAAGGAGGACATCAAGGCCCGTGTGGACAAGGCGGCTGGGATTTTGGAGTTGGCTCCTTTTTTGCAGCGCAAGCCGCGCGAACTCTCCGGCGGACAACGCCAGCGTGTGGCCATGGGTCGGGCCATCGTGCGCCAGCCGCAAGTCTTCCTGTTCGATGAGCCGCTGTCCAATCTGGACGCCAAACTGCGCGCTCAAACCCGCCTGGAAATTCAAAAGCTGCACCGCGAACTGGGCATCACCTCGCTCTTTGTGACGCATGACCAAGTGGAGGCGATGACCCTGGCCCAGCGCATGCTGGTCATGCACGCCGGCGTGGTCGAACAGTTCGGCACCCCCGAAGAGGTCTACCACCAGCCCGCCACCACCTTCGTGGCCAGTTTCATGGGTGCGCCGCCGATGAACCTCTTGCGCCAAGCGCCGCTTTGCAAGCCCGGGACGATTCTGGGCATCCGGCCGGAGCATCTGCACATCCATGCGGCTGCGACCGATCACAGCTGGGCGGTTCAGGTTGAAGCCATGGAAATGTTGGGCGCGGAGCGCCTGTTTTATACGAGGCTGAACGGTGAATCTCTCATTGTGCGAACCGAAGAAGGACTGGCTAGCGTGCCCGCCTTAGGCGCCACTTTGCACATCACCGCAGCACCCGAGCGCCTGCACTGGTTTGATGCCAGCACCGGCAAGCGGCTATGAATCCGTCCTTCACTGAAGAAGTCAACGCCCAACACTGGCCCTACCCGCGTTGGGTGGCGCATCGTGGTGCTGGCAAACTCGC
>CANGMW010000103.1 GCA_947454695.1 Comamonadaceae bacterium
ACCTGCAAGGCCGAGGCCAGGTTGAGCGAACCAAACTTCGGGTTGGTGGGGATGCTCAGTGCCACATGGCAGCGGTAAACGTCTTCGTTGCGCATGCCAAAACGCTCGGAGCCGAACAAAAAGGCGACACCCGGCGAGGACTCTGCGGGGTTCGACCCGTCCGCCTCGGTCGACCCGTTGCCCACTGTGGCGGCGCTCACCAACGCCGCAAAGTGCTCGCGCGGCGTGGCGGTGGGCGGGCCGAAGTCGCGCGGCGTCATGGCGGTGGCACACAAATGCGTCATGCCGTCCAGCGCTTCGTCCAGCGTGTCCACCACGCGTGCGTTGGTCAGCACATCCAAAGCGCCACTGGCGCGCTGGATGGTTTCCTCGCGGCGCAGCACATTGGGCCAGCGCGGGGCCACCAACACGAGGTCATCAAAGCCCATGACTTTCATGGCGCGCGCGGCCGCGCCCACATTGCCTGCGTGGCTGGTGTTGAGAAGGACAAAACGGGTGCGAAAAACAGCGTGGCTCATGGACATCGGGGCGCAAGGGTAAAATGGGGCTATTGTCGCCGCCCGCATCGCTGGGTGGCTTTGTTTTGCTCTTCACCCACAATTTATGTCGTCCCCTAACCTGCATCCCATGCTCAACGTGGCCGTCAAGGCCGCCCGCGCCGCCGGCGCCATCATCAACCGCGCCGCGCTCGATGTGGAGTCCGTTCGGGTCTCGCAAAAGCAGATCAACGATTTTGTGACCGAGGTAGATCACGCCAGCGAAAAAGTCATCATCGAGACCTTGCTGGAGGCGTATCCGGGGCACGGCATTTTGGCTGAAGAAACCGGCAGCACCTTTGGCGCGCAAGATTCTGAATTCATCTGGATCATCGACCCGCTGGACGGCACCACCAACTTCATCCACGGTTTTCCCACCTACTGCGTGAGCATCGCCTTGGCCGTGCGCGGCAAGATCGAGCAGGCGGTGGTCTACGACCCGACCCGCAACGACTTGTTCACCGCCACCAAGGGACGCGGCACGTACCTGAACGACCGCCGGTTGCGCGTGAGCAAGCGCATCGATTTACGCCAGTGCCTGATCTCCACAGGCTTCCCCTTCCGTCAAGGCGATGACTTCAACACCTACCTCACCATGATGGGTGAAGTGATGCAGCGCACCGCCGGCCTGCGCCGCCCGGGTGCAGCCGCGCTGGACCTGGCTTATGTCGCTGCGGGCTACACCGATGGCTTTTTCGAAACCGGGCTGCAGCCCTGGGACGTAGCAGCGGGCTCGCTCTTGGTGACCGAAGCCGGCGGCCTGATGGGCAACTTCACCGGCGAGTCCAACTACCTGGAACAAAAAGAGTGTCTGGCCGCCAGCCCCCGTATTTACGGCCAGCTGGTACCCATCCTGAGCAAGTACAGCAAATTTGCCGGTGCGGGGGACAAGGCGGCAGTTCGCCAATCGGTCGCCACACTGAGCAAGCACAGCCTGAGTGCTGGGCCTGCCGACGAGGCTAAGGAGGTTAAGCCCGACGAATCCAGCGCACGCGACGACGCGCCATTCTGAGCGATTCACTGCACCGGGGCGTTCAGGCAGCGTTGAGCGGGAGCGCATCCACCGGCAAGGGCGGGCTGTACAGGTAGCCCTGAAACACCGTACAGCCGTTGGCCACTAAAAAATCGCGCTGCGCCACGGTTTCCACGCCCTCGGCCACCGCCACCAGATCTAGGCTGGACGCCAGCGCCAAAATGGTTTTCACAATGGTCGCGTCGTTGGGATCGGTCTGTAAATCTCGCACAAAGGACTTGTCAATTTTGATTTGGTCAAGCGGCAGTCGCTTGAGGTAACTCAGTGACGAGTAGCCCGTGCCGAAGTCATCCAGCGCAAAGCGCACGCCCACCTCGCGCAGCGCGCTCATTTTGCGGATCGCATCTTCCGCATCGGACAGCAACACGCTTTCGGTGAGTTCGAGTTTCAAGCGGTGCGGATCCGCGCCGGTTTGCGCCATCAAATCCAACAACTGACGCACAAAATTGACTTGACGGAATTGTCGCGGGCTCACATTCACAGCCACCGTCAAATGCCGGGTGCCGGGGCTTTGGCTGAAACGCACCAACTGCTCGCAAGCGGTTTGCATGACCCATTGCCCGATGGGGAAAATCAGATCGGTTTGCTCGGCCAATGCAATGATCTCTGCGGGCATGACCAAGCCCCGCTTGGGGTGCTGCCAGCGCAACAAGGCCTCCAACCCAATCACCTGCCCGTGCACGTCCACTTGGGGCTGGTAGTGCAGGCGCAGTTCCAAGCGGGTGAGCGCCAGGCGCAAATCAGAATCGAGCGCTGCGCGCGCGGTCACGGCCGCTTGCATTTGCGGATCGTAAAAACGTGAGGTGTTGCGCCCGGCCGCTTTGGCCTGGTACATGGCCACGTCGGCGCGTTTGAACAACTCTTCCGGGCCGGTGTCCGAGCCGCAAAACACGGTGATGCCGATGCTGGGCGTGCCGGTGTACAGCCGCCCGGGCAGGTCATAGGGCTCGTTCAAGCGCTGCAAGAGCTTGTCAACAATCTGGCGCACCTGCGGCGCGGCCACGGCGAGTGACTCGCTCAAGCCTTCCAGCAGGATTAAAAATTCATCGCCCCCGATGCGCCCGGCAGTGTCAGTCTCACGAATACAGGTGAGCAAACGCAAGCCGACTTGGCGCAACAACTGGTCGCCCACATCGTGGCCCATGGTGTCGTTGAGGTCTTTGAAGTTGTCCAGGTCAATGAAGACCAAGGCGCCGTGGTGCCGGGTACGTTCACTGGTGATGATGGCCTGGCTCACGCGGTCGCTCACCAAACGGCGGTTGGGCAAGCTCGTGAGCGTGTCGTAAAACGCCAGGCGCTGCGTCACGTCTTCGGCAGCCTTGCGCCGCGTGATGTCGCGGGCAATGCCCCGGTAGCCTAAAAATTTGCCCTGCTCGTCGTAAAAAGGGGCGCCACTCATGGAGATCCAGTTGGGTCGCCCGTTGGCATCAAGCCGCTTGATTTCAAAATCCTTGAAGGTCGTCTGCGCGCGCAAAGCGCTGCGGTGCACCTCCCAATCTTCCGGGCTCAAATTTTCTGCGCCCACTTCCCAATGGGTTTTGCCCAAAAAATGTTGTTGCGGCGCAATCGACTTGCCTTCTTCATAGCCTTCAAAGCGGCTGATGCGGAACTGCGCGTCAATCTCCCAATACCAATCGGTGGAGAGGTCGGTCAGGCTGCGAAACCGCGCCTCACTTTCCTTCAGTCGAGACTCTGCCTCTTTGCGCTCGGTGATGTCATTGATGGATCCATAAGAGACCAAAGCGCCATCGGCCTCGCGCCGGGTGACGGCATGCGCCAGCAACCACCGGATGCGACCGTCGCGGTGTTTGACACGAAACTCATGGCCCCAGGCACTGCCGTCAAACCCGGCCAGGCGCATCGATTGAAACAGGGCTGCACGGTCTTCGCGCAAGGTCATGGCAAACAAACGGCTCGCATCGTGACCGATCCGGGGCAAGCTGCGCTGCAGCAATTGCTGTACGCCGTCACTGATGAACGGGAACCAGCCAGTGCGCCCGCGGTCGCTGCGGTATTGAAACACCACGTTGGGAATTTGGCTGGTGATTTTTTCGATGAAGTCCAGTTTTTCGCGCAAGGCCAGGGCCGTTTCGCGCTCAGCGGTGACGTCTTGCACTACCCCGAAGTCGTTGGACACGCCTTGCCGGTCGAGTTGCCGGTGCATGCGCGAGCGCAGCCACACCACGCGCCCATCGGGGCGTTTGTAGCGGTACTCCACCATCTGGCCGTCCATGCGTTGACGCGCCGCCATGAAGCCGGGCAAGTCTTCTGCAAGAATGCCGCCACGCGACTGATCCAAGGTGAGCAGACCCGACAAGTTGCTGCCCGCAATGCGGTGCAGGCCCTGTGACCACTCGATGGTTTGACCGCCGGGCTGCGCCGTCCAATGGCCCACCAGCGCCAAGTCTTCCATCATCTCGAAGAGTTGGATCTGGTGGAGCAGCTTTTTATTGAGCTTCTCCATCGCCAGCTCACCACTTTGCAGTGCTTGCTGGGCCAAGCGCTCCTGGGTGATGTCTTTGACGTGGGTGAGTACCAGCAACTCGCCCATCACGTCCACACAAGAACAATTGAGTTGCACCAGCAGGCGCTTGCCGTCTTTGGTATGCACCGGCGCCTCGTGGTCGCGCATGCCACCGGTGTCGCGCACTAGGGCAAAGGCTTCCTTGCGAGTGGCTTTGTCGGGCCAGTGACCAATTTGGGCAATGGTTTTACCCAAAATGTCGTTCAATAAAAAACCAGTGAGACTCAGCCACGCAAAATTCGCCTCCACCACCACGCCGGTGTCAAAGCGGGTCACCAAAATGGGCGCGGTGGTTTCAGCAAACGCACCCCGGTAAAGGCGCTCCAAATAAATGCGCGCCTCCTGGGGCTTGAGTCCTGCGGGCGTCAGGGCGTGGGTCATGGTCCTTGCAATGTGGGGGGTGCTGCCCCGGCGGGGCACCCGCACAGTCTACGATTGAAAATTACAAATCGCCACACATGAATCAGACAAAGCGTGCGGAATTACCAAAAACGCTTGTTGTCAGCACCGCGACCGGACAGACCGCACCACGGCATTGGCGCATCAGCACGCCCGGGGAGCGCGCAGCCCGCACAGCGGACTTGATAGACTCGAGCAGATGAGCGCGCCCCTGTCCGAACACACCCCCATGATGCAGCAGTACCTGGCCATCAAGGCCGAGTACCCCAACACCTTGGTGTTCTACCGCATGGGGGATTTTTACGAGCTGTTTTTTGCGGATGCCGAGCGGGCGGTGCGCCTGCTGGACATCACGCTCACGCAGCGCGGCCAGTCGGCCGGGCAACCGGTGGTGATGGCCGGTGTGCCTTTCCATTCGGTGGAGACTTACCTGGCGCGCCTGATCAAGCTGGGCGAATCGGTGGCGATTTGCGAGCAGGTGGGCGAAGTAGGCGCGTCCAAAGGGCCGGTGGAGCGCAAGGTGGTGCGGGTGGTCACGCCCGGCACGCTCACCGACAGCGCTTTGCTCAGCGATAAATCTGAAGCCTGGCTTTTGGCTGTGCACCAGGGCCCGCGCCACCAGTGCGGCCTGGCCTGGATGAGCGTGACCCAAGGCGAGGTGAACCTGGCCGAATGCAGCCCGGATGAACTCCCCGAGTGGCTGGCGCGCATCGCGCCGGGCGAACTGATTTACAGCGCCGGCGTCACCCCCGCATTCGAGCAGGGCCTGCAAACCTTGCGCGAAACCACGGGCCTGACTTTGTGCCTGCGACCCGAATGGCAGTTTGATGCGGCGCTGGGTTCGCAAAAACTGCTGGCGCATTTGCAGGCGGCCAGTCTGTCGAGCTGGGGCGCGCAGGACTTGTCGCTGGCCCACGCCGCCGCCGCCGCCCTGCTGCACTACGCCGAGCACACGCAGGGGCGTGCCCTCACCCATGTGCACAGCGTGCGGGTACAGCGCGACGACGAGCTGCTGGACTTGCCGCAAACCACGCGCCGTAATCTGGAGCTGACGCAAACCCTGCGCGGTGAAGAGTCTCCTACGTTGTTTTCTTTGCTCGACACCTGCATGACCGGCATGGGCAGTCGCCTGCTCAAGCAATGGTTGCTGACACCCCGGCGGGAGCGGCAAGACGCGCAGCTGCGGCTCGATGCGATCACCGCCTTGCGCGCCGGCCCCTGGCAGCAGCTTCGCGATCACATCAAAGGCTGCAGCGATGTGGAACGCATCACCGCGCGCATTGCTTTGCGCCAGGTGCGCCCGCGCGAGTTAGTCGCCTTGCAGCAGACGCTGGCCAAAACCCAAAGCCTCGCGCCCGTGCTGCAAGGCCAGCCGGGCTTGCTGGCGCAACTCGCCGAGCACCTGCCCTCGCCGCCCGAGTGCGCCACGCTCTTGCAGCGCGCCATCCTGCCGGAGCCAGCCGCCCTGATTCGTGACGGGGGCGTGATTGCAGCGGGCTTTGATGCCGAGCTCGATGAGCTGCGTGACATCCAGACCAATTGCGACAGTTTCCTGCTCGACCTGGAGCAGCGCGAAAAAGCCCGCACCGGCATTGCCAACCTGCGGGTGCAGTTCAACAAGGTGCACGGTTTTTACATCGAGGTCACGCAGGGCCAGATCGACAAGGTGCCTGAAGATTACCGGCGCCGCCAGACGCTCAAGAATGCCGAGCGCTTCATCACGCCTGAGCTGAAGGCGTTTGAAGACAAGGCGCTGTCCGCACAAGAGCGCGCACTGGCCCGCGAGAAGTGGCTGTTCGATCAGGTGTTGGACCAGCTGCAGCCGCATGTGCCGCAACTCAGCCGTGTGGCGCGTGCGCTCGCGGCCCTGGACGCCCTGTGCGCGCTGACCGAACGCGCGCTCACCCTGAACTGGTGCGTGCCGCAGTTCACGCGCGAGGCCTGCATTGAAATCAGCCAAGGCCGTCACCCGGTGGTTGAGTCGCGTCTGGCACAAACCAGCGCGGGCGCTTTCATTGCCAACGACACGCGCCTGCACGGCAAGCAGCGTATGCAGATCATCACCGGCCCCAATATGGGCGGCAAGTCCACCTACATGCGGCAGGTGGCCATCATCACCCTGCTGGCTTGCATGGGCAGCTATGTGCCCGCGGCGGCTTGCCGGCTCGGGCCCATCGACGCCATCCACACCCGCATTGGGGCGGCTGACGATCTGGCCAACGCGCAGTCCACCTTCATGCTGGAGATGACCGAGGCCGCGCAGATTTTGCACAGCGCCACACCGCACTCGCTGGTGCTGATGGACGAGATCGGACGCGGCACCTCCACCTTTGACGGCTTAGCGCTGGCCGGGGCAATCGCCACCCAGCTGCACGACAAGACGCAGGCCTTCACCCTTTTTGCGACGCATTACTTTGAACTCACCGAATTCCCGGCCAAGCACCACGCCGCGCTCAATGTGCATGTGAGTGCGGCCGAGTCCGGTCAGGACATCGTGTTCCTGCATGAAATCCAAAGCGGCCCGGCCAGCCGCAGCTACGGCATTCAGGTCGCGCGTCTGGCGGGCATGCCGGGGGCGGTGCTCAACCATGCGCGGCACGCGTTGCAGTCGCTCGAAGAACAGGCCACACAGGCGCAAGCGCAGGTCGATCTGTTCGCGCCCCCGCCGGTGGCCAGCGCACCCGAGCCCAGCGCGGTGCAGGCGCGCCTGGCCACCATCGACCCGGATGCGCTGAGCCCGCGCGAAGCCCTGGATGCGCTGTACGCCCTGAAGAAACTCAACAACGCATGAACCGCCACCTGCCCACGCTCATTTTTTCGCACGGCAACAGCTTCCCGGCCAGCACCTACAAAGTCTTGTTCACCGAGCTGCGCCGGCGCGGCTTCAAGGTCAAAGCGCTGGAAAAATTCGGCCATGACCCGCGTTACCCGGTCAGCAACAACTGGCCGCACTTGGTGCAGCAGCTGGCCGACTTTGGACAGCAAGAAGCAGACAAATTCGGTGGCCCGGTGTTTCTGGTCGGCCACTCATTGGGCGGCTACCTGAGCCTGATGGCCGCGGCCCGCCACCCGGATCTGGCCCATGCAGTGTTGCTGCTGGATTCTCCAGTACTGGGCGGCTGGCGTGCCACGGCGGTGGGCGTGAGCAAGACCACACAACTCATTGGCGCAGTCTCACCGGGCGCCATCAGCCGGCAGCGGCGCAATGTCTGGGCGTCACAAGCCGAAGCACGGGCGCATTTTCAGAGCAAGAAAATTTTTGCCCGCTGGGACCCCGAGGTGCTGCACGACTATGTCGAACACGGCACGCAGGATGACGATCAGGGTCGTCGTGTGCTCAGCTTTGAGCGGGACATTGAAACCGCGCTCTACAACACCGTGCCCGACAACATGGCCTCGCTGCTCAAGCGCCACCCGCTCAAATGCCCCGCAGCCTACATGGGCGGCTTGCACTCGGTGGAGATGCGTCAGGTCGGCATGGCCCTGACGCAAAAGGTCACCAAAGGCCGCATCACCATGCTCGACGGCTCACACCTGTTTCCGATGGAGCAACCCTTGGCCACGGCGGCAGCCATGGAAGCCGCCTTGCTCAACCTGCACCAGGTCCGGCTGCACGGCAAACACTGAACGCGTCTTGGCCGGCCTTCAGGCGGACCAGCTCACCGTGCCGCTGTAAGCCGTGACCAGCACGATCAATCCAAAGGCAATGCGGTACCAGGCAAAGCCCACAAAGCTGTGCGAGGCGATGAATCGCAAGAGCCAACGCACGCACAACCAGGCGCTGACAAAAGCAAACACCAGCCCCACCGTGAACAAAGGCACATCGGCCAGGCTGAGCAAGGCGCGTTCTTTGTACAAGCTGTACGCCCCGGCCCCCACCAGCGTGGGGATGGCCAGGTAGAACGAAAAGTCGGTCGCCGCTTTGCGCGACAAACCCAGCAACATGCCGCCAATGATGGTGGCCCCGCTGCGGCTGGTGCCCGGCACCATGGCCAGGCACTGCACCAGCCCGACCTTGAGCGCGTCCAGCGCCGTCATCGCATCG
>CANGMW010000104.1 GCA_947454695.1 Comamonadaceae bacterium
CCCTTGGCAGCCAACCAGCTCATTCAGAAAAAACTCGCCGACATGCAAACCGAGATTTCACTCGGCCTGCAAGGCTGTTTGCGTCTGGGCCGCATGAAAGACGAAGGCACGGCAGCGGTGGAGATCACCTCCATTTTGAAGCGCAACTCCTGCGGCAAGGCGCTGGACATTGCTCGACTGGCCCGCGACATGATGGGGGGCAACGGCATCAGCGACGAGTTCGGTGTGGCCCGCCATCTGGTGAACCTGGAGGTGGTCAACACCTATGAAGGCACGCACGACATCCATGCGCTGATTCTGGGCCGTGCGCAAACCGGCATCGCCGCATTCGCCAATTAAGACGCTCCACACAAGACGTCTTACTTTAAGCGCCTCCTCTACCTAAGCACACCCGCATGACCACTTCCACGGCCGCACTGCCTCACCTCAAGGTGCTTGATTTGTCCCGCGTGCTGGCGGGCCCCTGGTGCGGCCAGATTCTGGCCGACCTGGGGGCGGATGTGATCAAGGTTGAGCGACCCGGCGCGGGTGACGACACGCGCCATTGGGGGCCTCCTTTTCTGCAAGACGAGCAGGGCCACGACACCGAGCAAGCCGCTTACTTCACCTGTGCCAACCGCAACAAGCGCGGCATCACGGTGGACATGGCCAAGCCCGAAGGCCAGGCGCTTATCCGGCAGTTGGCGGCGCAAAGCGATGTGCTGGTGGAGAACTTCAAGGTCGGTGGCCTGGCGCACTACGGGCTGGACTATGAAAGCCTCAAGGCGATCAACCCGCGGCTGATTTATTGCTCCATCACCGGCTTCGGGCAGGACGGCCCCTATGCCGAGCGCGCCGGCTACGACCTGATGATCCAGGCCATGAGCGGCATGATGTCCATCACCGGTCGCCCCGACGAGGTGCCTGGCGGCGGACCGCAACGTGTGGGCGTGGCGCTCACCGATTTGTTCACCGGTGTGTACGCAGCCACCGCCATTTTGGCGGCTGTGGAGGTGCGGCACCGCACCGGGCAGGGCCAGCACATCGACATGTCCTTGCTGGATGTGGGCATGGCCATTCTGGCCAATCAGGCCGGCGGTTTTCTCAACACCGGCAAGGTGCCGGTGCGACAAGGCAACAGCCACCCGAGCCTGGTGCCTTACCAGGACTTCCCGACGAAAGACGGCGCCATGCTGCTGGCTATTGGCAACGACGGCCAGTTCGCACGCTTTTGCGAAGCCGCAGGTCGCCCCGAGTGGTCGGCCGATCCCCGTTACTCAGCCAACACCCAGCGTGTCATGCACCGCGACACTCTGGTGCCGCTGCTGACCGAGGTCACGCGCACGCGCACCACCGCCGAGTGGATCGCCTTGCTCGAACACCGTGCGGTGCCCTGCGGGCCCATCAACGATGTGGGTCAGGCGTTTGAGGATGCGCAGGTCAAGGCGCGTCAGCTGGTGGTCACGCAGGCGCGCGAGCCCGGCTTGGCCGCGCAGGACCATATCGCCTCGATCGCCAGTGTGGCCAGTCCGCTGCGTTTGAAGGACACGCCGCCGGTGTTGCACCGTGCACCTCCGGCGCTGGGGCAGCACACCGATGAGGTCTTGACCGAGCTCGGTTTGGATGCGGCCCAACGCGCCGCCTTGCGTCAAGCCGGGGTGATTTAAAGCCCCTCGGGCTTGATCTGCGCGCGCGCGATCACCGGCTTCCAGCGTTGCTGTTCGGCTTTGATGAAGGCCGAAAATTCTGCGCCGGTGTTGCCAATGGCCAGCGCCGTGTCGGCGGCGAGTTTGTCTTTTACCAGCGTGCTGCGCGCCGCTCGGATGGCGTGCTCTTCCAGCTTGGCTACTTGCGCGGCCGGCCATTTGGCCGGCGCCAGCAGGCCGTACCACTGTGTCATCTCAAAGCCTTTGTAGCCTTGCTCGGCCACGGTGGGCACCTCGGGCAACTGCGGCAGACGCGTGCCCGTGCCGGTGGCGATGCAGCGCAGCCGCCCGGCCTTGATGAATTGCAAGAGCGCGGGGGCGCCCACGGCGGCGGCTTGCAAGCGGCCCGCCATCAGGTCGGTGAGCATGGGGCCGGTGCCGCGGTAGGGCACATGCAGCACAAAGGTTTCGCTCACCATCTTGAGGTACTCAAACGCGAGGTGGCCCGCACTGCCGTTGCCCGCTGAGCCGTAGTTGAGTTGACCCGGGCGCGCTTTGGCATAGGCCACGAACTCACGCAGGTTGTGCACCGGCAAGTCGGGATGCACGACATAGAGACTGGGCACTTTGGACAAGAGGGTGACCGGCACGAAGTCGCGGTTCACGTCATAGGGCAGCTTGGCAAAGATGTAAGGGTTGACCGCCAGCGTGCCGATGTGCCCCAGGATGAAGGTGTGCCCGTCGTCCGCGTTGGCCACTTCCTGCATGGCGATGTTGCCGGCGGCGCCGGGCTTGTTGTCCACAAAAACGCTTTGTCCCAGCGTCTTGCTCATTTCGCCGGCGGCCGCCCGCGCGACGATCTCGGAGCTGCCGCCCGGTGCAAAAGGTACGACCAGCCGCAAAGGTTTGCTCGGCCAGCTTTGCGCCTGGCTGGCCAAGGGCAGGGTGGACAGCAGACTCAAGCCGCCTGCGGCCAGCAGTTCACGACGTGTGACATCTGAAGTGTTCATACAGAGGCGGCCGTCTTGGCGGCAGGTTTGAAGTTGACCAGCACAATGCCCACCGCCACGGCGGCCAGCGCGCCCAGCAAGGCGGGGGTGACGGGCTCGCGCAGCCACAAGGCACCGAACAGCAAGGCAAACATGGGGGTGAGAAACGCGAAGGCAGAAATTTTCGTGGCCGGGAAATGCACCAGCATCCACATCCACACCAGGTAGCTGGCAAAGGCACCCACCACCGATTGCAGCAGCAGTGAGGTGATGGCAAAGGAGCTGAAGTGCCAGACCCAGGGCTCGCCCATGAGGAGCGACAGAACAGGCAGGCAAGCGGCGCACACGCCCACCTGGTAGAAGAGCAGCTTTTCCGCGCCGATGCGCGACAGGGCGCTGGCACGGATGGTGACGGTGGTCAGGCCCCAGGTCACGCCCGCCACCAGCGCGAGCACATCGCCCAGCCATTGCGTGTTGGAAGCGCCGGGTTTAAATCCCTCCCGCACGGTGAAGGCCAGTGCCACAAAGGCCAGTCCTAGGCCCAGCCACTGCAACAGGCGCAAGCGCTCGGTGGGCACCCACAGCGGCAACAGCAAGGCCACCCAAAAAGGCGAGGTGTACAGCAGCACCGTCAAGCGCGAGGCGGTGGTGAGCTGCAGGCCGATGTAGATGCAGGCGAACTCGGCCGCAAACAAGACACCAGCGAGCAGGCCCGGCTTGAGTGAGTTGTCTGGCTTGAATAAGGCAATGCCCCGCCAGCGACACCACAGCCACAGCAACACTGTAGCCACCACAAAGCGCAGTGCCGCCTGAAAAATTGGCGGCATCTCAGGCAGCGTGGCCTTGACCAGCACCTGCTGAAACCCCCAGAACATGCAACACGCCAACAGCAAACCTGCGGCAAGCAAGTTCAGGTGCTGATGGCGTTGGTTCATAGGGGATGCTCGGTGTAGAACTTGCCGCCGTGGTAGAGCAGGGGCGAGGCGCCCGCGCGGTGGGCGCAGTGCTCTACTTCGCCGACGAATATGGCATGGTCGCCTTCGTCGTAGCGGCTGCGGTTAAAGCACTCAAACGTGGCGGCGGCCCCCTCGAGCAACGGGGCGCCGTGGGCACCTTCCATAAAAGAGACGCCGGCAAAGCGGTCTACGTCTTTGGCGGCGAAACGCTGCGCCAGTTCTTTTTGATCGGCTGCCAGTACATTGATGCAGTAGTGCGAGCCCTCACGAAACACCGCCATCGACGCGGCCGCATGCGACAGGCTCCACAGCACCAAAGGCGGGCTCAATGACACCGAGTTGAAAGAGTTGGCCGTCAGCCCCACCATTTTTCCGTTGGCTGCGCGCGCCGTCACGATAGTCACGCCGGTGGCGAACATGCCCAGGGCGCTGCGAAATTCGGGTGTGGTGAAACTTGGGGCGAGCGCTTGGCGGCTCAATGGGGTACTGGACATTCACTCAATTTAACCGAAATTACATGGCTGAGGACTTGAAGGTTCTTTCAAGCCGAAATGCCGTCGCGGCCAGATCAAATCTGGCAGATCTAGAATCTATGCATGCGGATCCCTCAAATTGGCGCAGTCTGGTTGGCTTTTTGCTTACTTGTGGCCTGTGCACCAGCCAGCGCACGACCCTGCGACGAATTTTTCGCCCGACTTCCTAATGTCAGCTGGGCGCTGTGCAATGCCGCGCAATTGCAAGCCAGCGATGCCAACAGCGTCAAAGGGCGCACCATTTACACCAGCACCATCAGCCCGTCGCAGCCGGGGGCAAGGGTGCTGGTGATTGGCGGCATTCATGGCGATGAACTGTCGTCGGCCTCCATGGCACTGCACTGGATTCGCTACGCGCAGCAATCGCCCAACAACGTTCAATGGAAATTCATCCCGGCACTCAATCCCGATGGCCTTTTTTCTCAACCCGCCAAGCGAGTGAATGCCAATGGCGTCGATTTGAACCGCAACTTCCCCACGTCAGACTGGGACAAAAACGCCCTCAGCTATTGGGAAACCAAAACCCGCAAAGACCCCAGACGCTGGCCCGGCAAGCAAGCTTTGAGTGAACCGGAATCTAAGTTTTTGTTTGAGGAAATTCAGCGCTTCAAGCCCAACTTGATCGTGAGTATCCATGCACCTTACGGCGTGCTCGATTTTGATGGCCCGGCCGAGCCGCCGCGCCAACTCGGGCGACTCATTTTGAATCCCGTGGGCATTTTCCCAGGCTCTTTAGGTAACTATGGCGGCCTTCACAAAGGCATGCCGGTGGTCACTATTGAATTGCCCAGCGCCACCTTGACACCCAGGAACGTGGAGATGGAGCGGATGTGGCGGGATCTGCATCAGTGGATGGGTGGCGCGCTGGCGCACAACAACTGAGGTTTTTTGTGAGGCCCGCGACTCAGGCCTTGATACCGGCTGCCAAGGCGTCCGGCTGGCCCGAGCGGGGCAGATGCGGCAAATTGAGCAAAACCGAGCGCAACCATTGGTGCGCGCCATCATGTTGCAAGCGCCTGTGCCATAAGGCGTCCACATGCACGGCGGGCACATCAAAGGGCAACTCGCGCATCAACAGCTGGTCTGAATAACCCGTCACATTGAAAAAATGCCGCGGTAACACCGTCAGCAAATTCGAGTTCGCCACCACGCGACCGGCCGTGAAGAA
The DNA here is from genome assembly GCA_947454695.1 of Comamonadaceae bacterium. Lineage (GTDB taxonomy): Bacteria > Pseudomonadota > Gammaproteobacteria > Burkholderiales > Burkholderiaceae_C > CANGMW01. The sequence goes on from CANGMW010000104.1 coordinate 5,272, forward strand.
CTGATTGACCGTGAGCACTATTTGGCGTTTGCGCTCCAGGGACGCCAAGGCCTCATCGACAAATCCATAAGGTCGACCAGAAAAGCTCACCAGCAAATGGCGGGCGTTGCAGTAATCGTCCAATGTCAAATCCTGCTCTGCTAATGGGTGGTCGCGACGCATCACACACACGTAATGACTGGAGTACAGGCGCTGGTGCTCAAACGGGACGACCTCACCGGCTTGAGACTGCGCGGTGAGCCCCGCCATCACCGCCGGAAAGTAACCAATGGCCATGTCAGCCAGCTCGTCGTTGAGCATGCGCCGCGGGTCCCGTGTCGTGAGCGGCAAGGCGCGGACAGACACCCCTGGAGCCTGCCGGTCCATGACGTCCATCAGCCCCGGGAATAACTCGGCCGCAGTCGAGTCCGCCATGGCCAGCACAAAAGCGTGGGTTGACTGCGACGGCACAAACACCTCCGGCGCGAGGGTGGATTGAAGCTGGCGCAGGGCCTCTTGCACTTTGGGCCACAGGGCCAAGGCGCGCGGCGTTGGCGCCACACCTTGGCCTTGGCGCTGAAGCAACTCGTCCCCCAAAACGACCCGTAGCCGCTGAATCGCATTGCTCACAGCCGGTTGGGTGAGTGACAACTTATGTGCAGCACGAGTCAGGCTGCGCTCTGTCATGACTTCATTGAAGACACGAAGCAGGTTCAAATCGAGGGTTCTGAAGTTCAAAGGCGCCATATTGCTCCGGACTATACATTGATTTTATGAATGATTGGTATCACCAGAATAAAGTTGAACAATACTGGTGTTAACCCTATCATGTCTTCCGTGCACTGTTTTTTTGTAAACAGAGCAGTCCAAAGGAGTGACCCCATGCCGAGTTTTGTACATCTTGATTACCCCGCCTCACACCCGGGTGTTGAGCGTTTTGAGTCCGCGATGAGCGCCGCCGGCCAGTTCGGCAAAAAACTGGACAACGGCAAGGGCTTGGCGGGTGTTTTGCTCGCGGCCATGGCCGCATCTTTGTTGGTGGTGGCTGACCAGTTGATCGAAACATGGGCCGATGACGGGCACATGATGGCAGCTTGGGTTTTGCTGTGGTTGGTCGCTTTCGCCGCATTGGCATTTCTGGCCCCCACCACGCGTCAAATTTCCAGTTGGATTTTGCGTGCTTTGAATGCGTGGTCGAGCCGCATGGCCAGCCTGCGTGCTGACGAACGTCTTTGGGCCATGGCAAAACAGGACCCGCGCATCATGGCTGATTTGCGCTCCGCACAGGCCCGCACGGAAAATGAAGAAGCCCAGTCAGGTTTGCCACTGGCTTTAACCGCATCACTGGTTCATCAACCGGCGCGCTGGCTGTGGCATGTTTAACGAATTAATCTGTTGAAAAAAGCCGCCTTTAAGGCGGTTTTTTTTGGCTGGAACGTGCGCTTAGACACAAAGTATGGACATCAAGCGCTACCAGTGATACGATTCGCAAAAAATCTATTTGTGAAAAATAGTAAAAATTGTCGGGCTCTGTTACGGCAATAAAGTTAAAGTTCAACTATGAAGACTTATAGAGCGGGGATGAGTGAGCTGATTCAGCCCACCATTTCTCTAAGTTACCCCAAACGCAAAGGCCAACATCTGTTGGAGCTTTTTGGCAAAGTTGCGGCTTTTGGCCTGTTGTGTGGCGCCTTCTTTTGGTTGGGTCAGCAGTTTCCGGCGGCGTCGACGGAGGTCGGTGCAGCGCCAAGCCGAATTGCGAAGGCCGATGTCCTCTCGCCATCCGGCAAAGCCGACAAAACGACCGTCATGGCGGCGGCTGATGCAACAGCTTTTGAGGACAAAGAGCTCGATGGCATACAAATTCAAACCTTCACCCTCAAGCCCGATGCGGTGGTGCCTGGTGAGTTGGACTACGAATTGGTACTCGCCAACAACGGGGCGAAACTGATCGGAGAGATGAAGCTAGTGGTTCAGGGAGAGATGGACGGTAAGCCCATGGTGTGGACTTACCCGGATGATGCACGGCCCACGGATCAACACATCAAGCTCAATGTGAGTCGGTATCTGAAAACTGCGGGGGCTGTGCAACTGCCCAGCAAGTTTGTACCGCAAAAAGCAGCGCTCAAGCTGCAGCAAGACAACGGTTTGCGTGCAAGTCGCGTGGTGCAAATTGTGGGGAATGCCAATAACGGCTTACCTTATCGTTAACCAATCGGGAACCTAGATTGAAAAAAATCAAAATGACCGGTGTGATTCCAGCCTCCTCCCGAGTCCAGGGAAATATTGATTTTTCTGGCGGCTTATGGGTGGATGGTGATGTCGTGGGAAATCTGCGTGCCATCAGCCAGGGAGGCGGTCAGAACATGGTTGTCATCAATGGCAATGCCAGTGTGGTGGGTGACATTGAGGCGGATTATGTGGTCGTGTACGGCCGCGTGAGCGGCAGCATTCGCGCAAAAGAATCTCTCGAAGTGGGCGCCCATGCGGAAATCAGCAATGGCGATATTGCCTATAAAAACATCATGGTGGTCGAAGGCGCATTGGTGTCCGGCAAAATGTTCCTGATGGGCGCAGAAAGCAAGAAGCCCAAAGCTGTACCTTCACCCAAAGACAAACGTGTGAAGTTGGTCAATCAAGTGGCCTGAGTTAACGGCAGCGAAAAAAAAGCCACCCCAGGGTGGCTTTTTTGTTGGCTAGGGCTAGCCAGCGTCAGGCGGCCAGGCGCTTGGCAATTTGGTGTTTGATGGTGATGAGCTCCTCGGGCATGTTGTGTGCCAGTTGCTGGAACAACTCATCGTGCAAAACCAACTCTTTGGTCCAGGCGGCTTTGTCGATGTGTGTGACTTTGTGGAACTGTTCAGCGCTGAAGTTCAGTCCGGTCCAGTTAAGTTCGGCATAGTTGGGGCTCACGCCAAACACGTGTTCCGTGCCTTGCGCGTCACCCTCAATCCTGTCAATCATCCACTTGAGAACCCGCATGTTTTCGCCGTAACCGGGCCAGACAAACTTGCCGTCTTCGCCTTTGCGGAACCAGTTGGTCGTGTAGATGCGCGGCAACTTGACGGAAGCTTTCGCCAGTTTGCTGCCCAAGTTGAGCCAGTGTTGGAAGTAGTCGCTCATGTTGTAGCCGGTGAAAGGCAGCATGGCAAACGGATCGCGGCGCACCACACCTTCTTGGCCGACGATGGCTGCG
>CANGMW010000105.1 GCA_947454695.1 Comamonadaceae bacterium
CCAGCAGTTCGATCAGGGCGTCATCGAGGGATTTAAGTGGCGCGCGCGGGGTGTTCATGGGGATCAGTCGGCTCAGTCGCCTTAGTCGCAATGGCGGGCGATATAAGCCTTCACGTCCTGCGCCCGGGCTTGCATCTCGGTCACACGTTTGGGCAGGTCTTCGATGCCATTGAACTTGGCCGGGCGCTCGGGCTCACGACCCAGCGCTTCCACGATGGTGGCGGCAAATTTGATGGGCAAGGCCGTCTCCAGCACGATCATCGGCGTGCCGGCCTGCAGATGCTCTCGCGCGACCTTCACGCCGTCGGCGGTGTGGGTGTCGACCATCACACCCAGTCGCGTCCAGGTGTCACGGATGGTAGCTAAACGGTTGTCATGGGTGCTGCGGCCGCTCACAAAACCATAGCGTTGAGCCGCTTGTGGGAAAGCCGGGTCGGCATGCAGATCAAAACGGCCTTGACTGGAGAGCTGCGCGCCGAACAAGTCACGGGTCCGGTCGCCGTCGCGCCCCAGCAGGTCGAACACAAAGCGCTCGAAGTTAGAGGCTTTGGAAATGTCCATGGACGGGCTGGAAGTCTCGTGCGTGTCCGCACTGCCTCGCACCCGGTACACGCCGGTGCGGAAGAACTCGTCGAGCACATCGTTCTCGTTGGTGGCCACCACCAGCTTTGCAATGGGCAGGCCCATCATGCGCGCCACATGGCCGGCGCAAACATTGCCGAAGTTACCCGAGGGCACGGTGAAGCTCACTTGCTCGGCATTGGTCTTGGTTACTTGGCAATAACCTGCGAAGTAATAGACCACCTGCGCCATCAAACGCGCCCAGTTGATCGAGTTGACGGTGCCGATCTTGTACTTGCGCTTGAAGTCCAGGTCGTTGGACACCGCCTTCACGATGTCCTGGCAATCGTCGAACACGCCCTGAATGGCGATGTTGTGGATGTTGGCGTCCTGCAGGCTGAACATCTGCGCTTGCTGGAACGGGCTCATGCGCCCATAAGGGCTGGTCATGAACACGCGCACGCCTTGTTTGCCGCGCATGGCGTACTCGGCCGCACTGCCGGTGTCGCCGCTGGTGGCGCCCAGAATGTTGAGCTGCTCGCCGCGGCGGGCCAATTCGTACTCAAACAGGTTGCCCAGCAACTGCATGGCCATGTCTTTGAACGCCAGCGTGGGTCCGTTGGAGAGCGCTTCCAGATACAGCCCATCTTCCAGCTTTTTCAGCGGCACGATCTCAGGGGTGCCGAACACCTCAGGCGTGTAGGTCTTGCGGCACAAAGCGCGCAGGTCATCGGCCGGGATGTCGTCGATGTAGAGCGACAAAATTTCGAACGCCAGGTCGGCGTAGGACAGGCGTCGCCAAGCGTTGAGCATGGCGTCGCTCACCTGCGGGTAGCGCTCGGGCAGGTACAGGCCGCCATCGGGGGCGAGGCCTTCAAGCAGGATTTCGCAAAAACGTTTGCGCTCGGTGCTGCCGGCAGGCGCGCGGGTGCTGAGGTACTGCATCAGGCCAGCTCTTCCTTGCGGATACGCACAATCTTGGACAGCACGGTGGGCAGGGCCTGCATCTGCGCAATCGCATCGTTCATGGTGCCTTCCACCGTGTCGTGGGTGAGGATGATCAAGTCGGTGGAGGTAGCGCCCTCGCCACCGACCTCGTCAGCTTCACGCTGCAGCACCGCGTCGATGCTGATGCCGCTGGCCGCCAAAATCCCCGTGACGCGCGCGAGCACGCCGGCCTCGTCGGCCACGCGCAAACGCAGGTAGTAGCTCGTGACCACCTCGCTCATGGGCAGCACGCGCGCATCGCTCATCGCGTCGGGCTGGAAGGCCAAATGCGGCACCCGGTTGAGGGGATCGGCCGTGTGCAGGCGCGCAATGTCCACCAGATCGGCGATCACCGCACTGGCAGTTGGCTCAGAGCCCGCGCCCTTGCCGTAGTACAGCGTGGTGCCGACCGCGTCACCCTGCACCATCACCGCGTTCATCGCGCCTTCTACATTGGCAATCAGCCGCTTGCCGGGCACCAAGCTGGGATGCACACGCAGCTCAATGCCTTTGGCGGTGCGCTTGGTGATGCCTAACAATTTGATGCGGTACCCGAGTTGTTCGGCATAGCGGATGTCCTGCGCGCCTAACTGCGTGATGCCTTCGACATAGGCTTTGTCAAACTGGACCGGGATACCAAAGGCAATGGCACACATGATGGTGGCCTTGTGGGCCGCATCCACGCCTTCAATATCAAAGGTGGGGTCGGCCTCGGCATAGCCCAGGCGTTGTGCTTCTTTGAGGACCACCTCAAAGTCCAAGCCCTTATCGCGCATTTCTGACAGGATGAAGTTGGTGGTGCCGTTGATGATGCCGGCAATCCACTGAATGCGGTTGGCGGTCAGTCCTTCGCGCAAGGCCTTGATGATGGGGATGCCGCCGGCGACCGCCGCTTCGAAGGCCACCATCACGCCCTTGGCCGATGCGGCCGCAAAAATTTCGGTCCCGTGCACAGCCAGCAAGGCTTTGTTGGCAGTCACCACATGCTTGCCGGCCGCGATGGCTTCGAGCACCAGCTGCTTGGCAATGCCATAACCCCCGATCAACTCCACCACGATGTCGATGTCCGGATTGGCGATCACCGCGCGCGCGTCGTTCACCACCTTCACACCGGCGCCGACTACCGACTGGGCACGTGCCACATCCAGATCAGCCACCATGGTGATCTCGATGCCACGCCCGGCGCGGCGCTGAATTTCTTCCTGATTGCGTTGCAGCACGTTGAACGTGCCGGTGCCCACGGTGCCGATGCCCAGAAGGCCTACTTGTATTGCTTTCATCATTCGCTCACTGGATGGCGCTTGCGCGCCCGTTGTCAAATTGCTCAGGCCTTGGCGTTGCGCTTGCGGTAGCTCTCAAGAAAGCGGGCCACGCGGGCCACCGCCTCGCGCAGATCGTCTTCATGGGGCAGGAACACGATGCGGAAATGCTGGCTGTCAGGGTAGTTGAAACCCGAACCCTGCACCAACAGCACCCGGGTTTCCTGCAACAGTTCCAGCATGAACTCCTTGTCGTCCGCGATGGGGTACATCTTGGGATCGAGCTTGGGAAACATGTAAAGCGCTGCACTGGGTTTGACGCAGCTCACGCCCGGAATCGCGGTGATCAGCTCATAGGCCAGATCGCGCTGGCGGCGCAGACGACCGCCCTCACCGATCAGGTCATTGATGGTCTGGTAGCCGCCCAGCGCCGTCTGGATGGCCCACTGGCCCGGCACGTTGGCGCACAGACGCATCGAAGAGAGCATGTTCAGGCCTTCGATGTAGTCTTTGGCCGACTTCTTGTCGCCCGACACCACCAGCCATCCGGCACGGTAGCCGCAAGAGCGGTAGCTTTTGGAGAGCGAGTTGAAGGTCAGCGTGAGCACATCGTCCGACAAACTGCCCAGGGCGGTGTGCTTGACGCCGTCGTACAGCACCTTGTCGTAGACCTCATCGGCCATGATCACCAGACCATGCTCGCGGGCGATCTCCACAATACCTTGAAGTAAGGCGTCCGAGTACAAGGCGCCGGTCGGGTTGTTGGGATTGATGACCACAATACCCTTGGTGCGCGGCGTGATCTTGGCGCGGATATCAGCCAGATCAGGCATCCAGCCATTGGCCTCGTCGCAGCGGTAATGCACCGGGGTGCCGCCGGACAGACTCACGGCCGCCGTCCACAAAGGGTAATCGGGTGCGGGCAACAGCATCTCGTCGCCATCGTTGAGCAGGCCATTGGTGGCCATGACGATCAGCTCGCTGGCACCGTTGCCCAGGTAAATATCGTCCAGCGTCACGCCTTTGATGCCCTGCTCCTGCGTGTACTGCATCACCGCTTTGCGCGCCACGAAAATGCCTTTGCTGTCGGAGTACGCCGCCGCGTTGGGCAGGTTGCGGATCATGTCCTGACGAATTTCTTCGGGCGCATCAAAGCCGAACACCGCCAGATTGCCGATGTTGAGCTTGATGATGGCGTGGCCTTCTTCTTCCATCTGCTTGGCGCGTTCCATGACAGGACCGCGGATGTCGTAGCAGACATTGGCCAGCTTGGCCGATTTCTTGATGGTTTTCAAAGTCCCTCCGAAGAGCAGTGTTCTGGGCGAAACCTATAATTTGACCACAGATCCGGCACATTTCATGAAACTTCACCCCGACAAACTCGACACTTTCGCCATCACGGCCTACGGGCCCGGCTGGATCAGCGTCAACGGCGAAAAGGTCACACACAGCCTTGTGATCACCTCACGGGGCGTCCGTTTTGACTGGAGCTGCCTGCAATTTGAGGCGCTCACGTCCGCACACTTTGAACGTTTAGCGGAACTGGGTGCAGAAATGGTGTTGTTTGGCAGTGGCCCTCGCTTGCGGTTTCCACAGCCGGCTTGGCTTGCCAGTTTGGTGGCGCTTCAAACCGGGGTGGAAACGATGGATACCGAAGCGGCCTGTCGCACCTACAACATCTTGGCAGCCGAAGGTCGCCATGTGGTGCTCGCCCTGGTCCTGGAACAACCCTGAACTTTAGGGGTCCTGTTAGGGGTGGGCACCGGGCACGCCCAAAAGAGAGTAAAATCGTGGGTTGAGGTCGGCACAGAGAAACTTGGCTTGTACAGGCGGGCTGCTCTGGTCAGCCATAAACATGACACACAAGCTGTCGCACAAGATTGAAGGCATATGGCAATCGTTGTCAACAAACCCCTCCCGGAATTTGAAGCAAACGCCACTGGCGGCATCAAGGTTTCCAACACATCTCACCACGGTCACGTCGTTGTGCTGTATTTCTACCCGAAAGACAACACCCCTGGCTGCACCACGGAGGCCATGCAGTTCCGCGACAAATACAAAGATTTTGTGAAAGCCGGGGCCACCGTGTTTGGTGTGTCGCGCGACAACATGAAATCGCACGACGACTTCAAAACCAAACTCGAGCTCCCGTTCGAGCTGATTGCGGACACCGAAGAAAAAATGTGCCACATGTTCGGCGTTGTGAAAAACAAAATCATGTACGGCAAGAAAGTTAAAGGCATTGAGCGCAGCACCTTTTTGATCGGCCCTGACGGTCAGCTCAAGCAAGAGTGGCGCGGCCTTAAAGTGCCGGGCCACGTGGACGAAGTGCTCAAAGCAGTCAAGCAACTGAAAAAAGCCGCCGCCGCTGCGACCGCTTAAGGTCTTGACCAATTTGCCCTTTGGACTGCCCCTGAATTGTCACAGGGCTCGTGCATAATGGGTTCATGCCGCTGACGTTCTTTACCGCGACAACCCTCAAAAGCCGCCCAGGCCCGACCGGCGGCTTTTTCGTTTTTGCAACGGCATTTCCACCCCTAACTGAGACCCTCACGTCACATGCCCCTGCCTCCCGCACCCAACAAGCGCGCAGCACTGCTGTCTCCTGAAGCTTTTGATGCCCCCGCAAAAAGTCCTGCGCGAGCGTCTCGGCAAGCATCCGGTTCATTCGACACCGCCACACAGAATGCGGACAACCAGCAATCCATGGCGTTTATTGAGCCGCAACGTGGCGGGCTGGTCGTTGACACTTCAACGTCTTTAGGCGGCACACAAACTACCGCAGTCGGTTCAACCAAATCTTCACGACGCGGCGGTCTGGCAGCGGGTCAACAAACGGCCGTAACACAAGACATTCCAGTGACCAAGCCGCAACCCAAACGTGCCAAACGCAGCGGCCCCACCAAACTGTTTGTGCTGGACACCAATGTCTTAATGCACGACCCGATGTGCCTGTTCCGGTTTGAGGAACATGACATCTTCCTGCCCATGATCGTTCTGGAAGAGCTCGATGGTCACAAAAAAGGCATGACGGAAGTGGCGCGCAATGCCCGCCAAACCAGCCGCATGCTTGACGGACTGGCCGGCGCACAAGGCGCCGATATCGCCGCGGGCTTGCAGCTTGACAGTACTGGCCACGCCCAGGCCGGTGGCAAGTTGTTTTTCCAGACGCAACCCCTGAATTACACCTTGCCGACCAGCCTGCCGCAAGGTAAGGCAGATAACCAGATCCTGGGGGTGGTGGAAGCTTTGCGTCAACGCTACGCGCCGCGCGAGGTGGTGCTGGTGTCCAAGGACATCAATATGCGCGTGAAAGCCCGCGCCTTGGGACTGGCCACCGACGACTACCAAAATGACAAGACGCTGGAAGACGGCGACTTGCTCTACTCCGGCTCGCTGGCCCTGCCCGCTGATTTCTGGAACACCCACGGACAAACCGTGGAGAGCTGGCAACAAGGCCAGCACACCTTCTACCGCATCAGCGGGCCGATCGTGCCGCAGTTAATGATCAACCAGTTTGTGTTTTTTGAAGCGCCCGGCGAACCCAGCCTGTATGCGCGTGTGAGCGAGATTCGCGGCAAAACGGCGGTGCTCAAAACCCTCAAGGACTACAACCACCTCAAAAATGCCGTGTGGGGTGTCACCACCCGCAACCGCGAGCAAAACTTTGCGATGAACCTCTTGATGGATCCGGAAGTGGATTTCGTCACCCTCACCGGCACGGCGGGTACCGGCAAAACCCTCATGGCGCTGGCCTCAGGCTTGACGCAGGTGCTCGATGACCGACGCTACACCGAAATCATCGTCACGCGTGCCACGGTGAGCGTGGGCGAAGATATCGGTTTTCTTCCTGGCACCGAAGAAGAAAAAATGGGCCCGTGGATGGGCGCTTTGGACGACAACATGGAAGTGCTCAGCAAGACCGACACCAGTGCGGGCGAATGGGGGCGTGCAGCCACCAGTGAGCTCATCCGCAGCCGCATCAAGATCAAGAGCATGAACTTCATGCGCGGTCGGACCTTCCTGAACAAGTACGTCATCATCGACGAGGCGCAAAACCTCACGCCCAAGCAGATGAAGACCCTGATCACCCGTGCCGGCCCCGGCACCAAGATCATTTGCATGGGCAACCTCGCGCAGATCGACACGCCTTACCTCACCGAAGGCTCTTCGGGCCTCACCTTTGCGGTCGACAAATTCAAAGGCTGGCCGCACGGCGGGCACATCACCCTGGCGCGTGGCGAGCGTTCAAGGCTGGCTGACTTTGCCAGCGAAGTGCTCTAAGCCAAGCGCACATGCGCCAAGTTCAAGGGGCCCCTGCGGGCCCCTTGTCATTGCTGCAATCGGACAGTCACAGGGTTTAAAAGTCGCCGTTACCCGCGCCGCTGGCCAGGCTCTCAAATCGCGTGAGTTGTCGCAGCCATGCCAGTTTGACCACGCCGGTGGGGCCGTTACGCTGCTTGGCGATCAAGATTTCAGCCACACCTGGTTCTTTGCAAGCTTCTTTGGTGTAGTACTCATCGCGGTAAATGAACATGATGATGTCGGCATCTTGCTCGATGGCGCCCGACTCGCGCAAGTCACTCATCATCGGCCGTTTGTCAGGCCGGGTTTCCACGCTTCGGTTGAGCTGCGACAAGGCAATCACGGGACACTGCAACTCCTTTGCCAGCATCTTCAAGCCTCGTGAAATCTCACCCAGTTCGGTGGCACGGTTTTCATCATTGCCACTGGAGCCGCTCATGAGTTGGAGGTAGTCCACCACGATCAGTCCGAGCTTGCCGCAGGTGCGCGACAGGCGCCTCGCACTGGCGCGCAATTCGCTGGCGGTCAGACCCGCAGTTTCATCAATGTGCAAAGAGATATTGCGCAGACGCTCAATGGCTTCGGTCAGTCGCGGCCATTCTTCGTCGGTCAATTTGCCCGTGCGCAAATGGCTTTGGTCAATGCGGCCGATCGAACCCACAATACGCACCGCGAGTTGTGAGGCGCCCATCTCCATGGAGAACACCGCCACAGGTAAACCTTCATTCAAGGCCACATGCTCAGCAATGTTGATGGCAAAAGCGGTCTTGCCCATGGAGGGACGTGCCGCCAATACGATCAGGTCGCCCGGCTGAAAACCGGCGGTCATGCGGTCCAGGTCATAAAAGCCGGTGGGCACCCCCGTGATGTCGTTGGGGTTATCAGCCATTTCCTGCACACGGTCCATCAGCGAGACCACCAGAGTGTCCATCCCCTGAAAGCCACGCTTCATGCGTGAGCCTTCTTCGCCGATATTGAAAATTTTCTGTTCGGACTCGTCCAGGATGGCCGCAACAGGTCGGCCTTGCGGGTTGAAGGCATTGGTGGCGATCTCATCACTCGCACTCACCAATTTTCGGAGAATAGCGCGCTCACGAACAATCTCGGCGTAGCGTCGAATGTTGCCGGCACTGGGCACATACTGCGCCAAAGAATTGAGGTAGGCCAAGCCGCCTACGCTTTCGGCCTTGCCTTGGCTTTGCAACTGCTCAAACACAGTGATCACATCGGCCGGCCGGTTGCCGTTGATCAGCGTTGCCATGGCTGCAAATACCAACCGGTGTTCGTAGCGGTAGAAGTCGCTGTCAGTGAGCAACTCGCTCAC
>CANGMW010000106.1 GCA_947454695.1 Comamonadaceae bacterium
GCGCCCAGGCACGCCAACAGCCGTTCACGAGGTGTGGACGTGTAGGCTTGCGGCCAAAGGCGATGAAGCCAGGCTTTGAGGGGATGCATCAGGCAGGACACGCCGGGTGAACCGGCGTGTGCTTTGCTTTACTTCAGTTTGTTTTTTTCTTTGCCACGCGGCATCACAGCGGTGACTGGTGCCATGGGCCGATCAGAAAAACTTTCTTTGGGCGCGGAAGAATCCTTCTTGGGTTTCTTCGCCATCTTGTTGCTGCGTTGTTCGCCTTTTGCCATAAAACCCCCAGTTGGATGACACGGCCCAGCGTCACATCAACGGCGTTCCTGTCAAGGTCGATGGTAACCGTATTGGCCACCCAAAAATTCGGGCACCAAGATCAATTGCGATCTGCCCTTAATCCTTGGACGAGCGCACCCAAGGCGATGCCACCCGCCGCCCAGAGCAGGTCCCAGTGAGCGGCTCCCAGCGCCGCCAAGGCCGGACCAGGGCAGACCCCGCACACGCCCCAGCCCACACCAAACAGTGCGGCGCCCACAGCGGTGTCACGGTTCCACACGCTGGGGTGGGAATGGAAATGGTCATCCCAGAGGGGGTGGTGCACGAAGCGGGGGATGAGTTGGTAGGCCAATGCGGTCACCAGCACGGCGCCGCCCATCACCAACATCAAGCCGAAATCCTGCAAGCGCAAAAAACTCAGCACCACGTCGGGTGAAATCATGGTCGCGTAGGACAAGCCATAGCCAAACAGCACACCCGCTAACAAGGTGACCGTGGCGCGCTGCAGCATCGGTTGATCTTGCTTCATGGCAGGACCCTCCACATCAAATTGGCGGTGATGAAGGCAGTGGCCATGAAAGTCAGCACGGCTTTGAGCGAGGGCAGTTGCAGTGAGCCCAAACCGCAAATGCCGTGGCCGGAAGTGCAGCCGTTGCCAAGGCGTGCACCATAACCGACTAAAAATCCACCAACCAGCAATTGCCAGACAGGCACGTGGGTGGTCTGGGGTAGCCCCTGACCATGGAGGCGCCACCAGACCAAGCCACCCAGCGCAACGCCCAAGGCATAGACTAAGCGCCAGTCACGCGAGCTCACAAAACGCGCTTGTTGAAAAAACGGCCTTTGCACCATGAACGACCAGGTGCTTGAGAACACTGTGCTCATGCCGCCAATGCGACCGGTGGTCACAAAGAGCAGGGCCACGCCCACGCCGATGATGAGCCCGCCCAAACCATAGTGCAGCCAGCCGTTGGGGAAAAATTGGACCCATGAAAGCATCAAAAGACTCCTTGCGCTGATTCAGCCGCTTGCAAAGCAAGCCAGGAGGATATCAGGCTGATCAATGCGCTAAATCAAGTTCTGACAGTATGGCCGGGGGCTTGCGTTGCAGTGCCAATTGCTCAGCGGTATCGATGCTTTGAGCGGCTTGAGCGAAGTCGGGTTCAACCGTCAGTGTGCCGATGCTGATGTTGGGAGCAAACTCGTGGCGTGTGTCCAAACGCCCCAGCACGGACATGGATCGCAGGGCATGTTCCTGCAAATGGTCTATCAAGTAAGCGTTGCCTTTGCCGGACTTGTCGGATGCAATGACCACCACAAAGCAACGAGGATGGTAGAGCCCGACCACACACCGAAACCCGACACTGCGACGAATGCGAGCGGCCATGGTGGACAGGATCTGGTTTTCGACGCCGTGGCCCACGGCATCACTGAGGGCATACAGGTTATGCAGGTACAAACAAACGACGGTGCAATAGCCCCTGTTGCGTCCCGTTCGCCAAAAGCTATGTTCCACCTGCGACAACAACCTGGAACCAGTGGGCAAGCCGGTGGCGGGATCGTGGTTGGAGGACACTTTGGCTAATTGAGCCAGTCTGCGGTTATCTCGCTCGCGCATCAGGACCAGCACGGTGCTGATCATTAAAAACAACACCGTACAGATGGCGGTGCCTAACCAAACGCCGTTGCCCAGATCGGTGATGTCTAAGGCGCGTGCATACAGTCCTGGGATCATCAAGCATAAAAACACGCAGTTCCAGGCCATCCACTTGGCCAAAGGATCGCCCAGTTTGGCTGCACGCAGCAAGGTAAACGCAATCATGAAGACAGATACCCAAAGCGCTAATGCAGAGAGTTTGACGAGTTCGCGGGCTGCCTGTGGCTCGACGTACCACAAGCCAATGCATAGCAAGCCCGCAAATATAAACATCCAGAATGAACCCGTCACGGTGAGTCTGTGGACCAAAGGGTCAATGCGTGCGCCACCCAACCAAATATTCATGTAGCGCAATGAGAAGCCGCCTGTCAGGGGGCCCAGCACGGTTTTGAGGAGCTGTTCAATAGAGGGCGTTATGAGCCCCGGGATATAGACATTCAGGATGCCGCACAGAATGCCGCAACTCAGGGTGGCCAAGCCCACAAAGACGAGTTGACGCCAAGAGGCCATGTTGCTGTACACCACAGCATCAAAAGCGACGCCAATTGTCAGGGTCAGCAGCCCGCCCAACATGGCTGACCAGATTGCAATTTCGGTTGTGCTCACCGTTTGATTATCACCAACGGTGTGGTGCACACAGCGTCGTATCCGTGTGCTTCTGTATGAAGTCGTAACGCCTACGGCAGGACTTCATTGGCACTGATAGTCTGCCGTCGTGGCTTTAACGGCTCAAAAAAAATTCAACAGTTTTGATGCCCGCCAATGTGAGCATGAGCGAGCCAAACAGATGAACTGTCGCAGTGCCAAATGCCAGGCCGTAGCGGGCCTGCTGCATGAACCCGACGACTTCAGCGGAGAAGCTGGAAAAAGTGGTGAGAGCACCTAAAAACCCGGTCACCAAGAACAAGCGCCAGGCGGGATCGATCTGTGGCATGGCCTGGAAAGCGGCGATGCACACGCCCACCAAATAGCCGCCGATCAAATTGGCAGCCAAGGTGCCATAAGGGATGAGACCACCGGTGCTGAGCCACAACCCCAAGCCCCAGCGCAACAAGGCGCCAAAGCAAGCGCCAATGCAAATCGCAAGTACGGAAGTCATGCGCATGAGTTTATCGGAATTGCATCGTGCTCTGCGACGGTCGGTGGCACGCAAGGACCTTGCGTCAAGTCAACGATGCACTTTCAAGGTGGTGCGACAGCTTGCCACCCTGCGCATAAAAAAACCCGCCGTTTGGCGGGTTTCCAATGCAAGGGCTTGCATTATTTTTTCTTGGTTTCAGTGGTCGCGGGTTTTTCTTGAACCTTCATGTCAGCGCCGGCGGCGGGCGTCGCTGCTTTTTTGCTTTCTGCTACAGGATAAGGTTTGCCATTGACGGTAAGACCGCCTTGGGACAGGTGCGTGGCACTTTTTTCGCCAATGCCGCTCACACGGGTGATGAAGTCCTTCCAGTCTTTGAAGTCGCCCTTTTTGCGTTCGGCAATGATCTGACTGGACTTGGCCGGGCCAATGCCTTTGATGCCGTCGAGTTCAGCAGCGGATCCCTTGTTCACATCGACCGCAGCAAAGCTGGCAGCCACATACAACAGGGCGATGACGGAGAGAAGTTTTTTGAACATGCGAGTACTCCTTGGGGTGACGTTGTTGACGTTGTGTTGACAAGCGATGCGATGGCAAGCACTTGACGCTCATTCAACGAGCCGTCAGATCACCGCGTTGACCCGATCAGGTCAAGCACGAGGTAACAAGGTGTTCAGGCTTGTGAGGCTAACCAGTTCACATACTGGGTGACGCCGGTTTGCACATCGGCGAATTGATGCTGGCAACCCGCCGCGCGCAAAGCACCCAGGTCGGCCTGCGTGAAGCACTGGTATTTGCCGCGCAAAGCATCGGGGAAGGGGATGTACTCGATCAGACCTTGCGCGTTGGCTTGTGCCAGCGTGAGCGGCGCTTCCTGGCGTAGTGCACGCGTCGCATTGACCACGGCGTGTGCGACATCGTTAAAGGCTTGTGCGCGGCCGCTGCCCAGATTGAAAATGCCTGAGGCTTGCGGATGGTCTAGGAACCACAGGTTCACCGCCACCACGTCGTCGACGAAGACGAAGTCGCGCATTTGCTCACCCTGGGCATAGCCACCGTATTGGCCAAACAGCTTGACCTTCTTCTCGGCATTGAACTGGTTGAAGTGGTGGTAGGCGACACTGGCCATGCGGCCTTTGTGCTGCTCGTGCGGTCCATAGACATTGAAGTAGCGAAAGCCCGCCACTTGCGCGCTCAAGGCTCCTTGTTGCAAATCGCGGCGCACGCGCTGGTCAAAGAGCAGTTTGGAGTAGCCATACACATTGAGCGGGTGCTCATGCGCCGGGTCTTCCACAAAGGTGCTGGAGCCGCCGTAGGTGGCGGCCGAGGAGGCATAGATGAGCCGCGTGTTCTGAGCCTGACAAGCGTCGAGCAACTCACACGACAGCGTGTAGTTGTTGTCCATCATGTACTTGCCGTCCTGCTCCATGGTGTCGCTGCAGGCGCCTTCATGGAATACCGCATCGATCTGGCCATAGTGACCTTCGGCAAAGTTCAGATAGAAATCATCCAGGTCCACATAGTCGGCGATCTGCACGCGCGCGAGGTTCAAGAACTTGTCGCCTTGGCTGAGTTCGTCCACGGCAATGATGTTGTCAATGCCGCGGGCATTGAGGCCTTTGATGATGTTGCTGCCGATAAAGCCTGCAGCGCCGGTGACAACGATTTTCATGGTGTTGAGTCCTGTGGGTGATGGACGCGTGGAATGGGTCATCAGGCTTGAGCGAAAAGTTCGTCGTAGCTGACGGTGGCGGTACCGAATTTGCCCACCACAATGCCGCCTGCGCGGTTGGCCAAGGGCATGGCGTCGCGCAGGGACAAGCCCGCACCCACCAAGGCAGCCAAGGTCGCAATCACCGTGTCACCGGCACCGGTGACGTCAAACACTTCACGGGCCTGCGCATTGACATGCAGTTCGCCTTGCGCATCGAACAGGGTCATGCCTTCTTCGCTGCGGGTAAGCAGCAAGGCGTCCAGACCGAGCTGCTCGCGCAATGCGCGGGTTTTTTCGCGCAGCTCCTCTTCACTGCGCCACTCGCCCACGACCTGCTGTAACTCAGCGCGGTTGGGTGTGATGACGGTGGCGCCGCTGTAGCGCGAGTAGTCCGAACCCTTGGGGTCGATCAAGACCGGTTTGCCGGCGCGGCGTGCATGCGCGATCATGTCGCTCACATGGGTGAGGCCGCCTTTGCCGTAGTCAGAAAACAGCACGGCATCGTGCTGGGGCAGCAAAGCTAAGAAACTGGTGGTCTGCGAAGCCAGCACCTCGCTTTTGGGGGTGTTCTCAAAGTCCAGACGAATGAGCTGCTGCTGACGACCAATCACGCGCAGCTTGACCGTGGTCTGCAAGGCCGAATCGCGACCGAACACGGGCGTGATGCCGGTGCCCGCGACCAGTGACTCCAGCTTGTGGCTGGCTTCGTCGTCGCCCACCACGGTGAGCAGCGAGGCTTGCGCGCCCAGCGCCACCACATTGCTGGCCACGTTGGCGGCGCCGCCAATGCGTTCTTCTTCGCGCGTGATGCGCACCACTGGCACCGGCGCTTCAGGGCTGATGCGGTCCACCGCGCCGTACCAGTAGCGGTCGATCATGGCGTCGCCCACCACGAGCACGCGGGACTTGGCGAGTTGTTCTTTACTAATCATTCGTATTGTCCAAGAGAAAAAAGAGGACCAAGTGAGCGGACGCCTTCTCAAAAATGCCGTGGGCGCGGGATGCCGTGGAACCGGCATTGCCGGGCCACAGGCATCGCCCCCTGTAAGGGGGGTGGCGTCGCGAATGAAGTGAGCCTAGCTTGGGGGTACTCATAACTCTTCTACGCGTCGAGCGGGGTAACTGTCCCAGGTTTGGCAGCCCGGGCATTGCCAAAAGTGCTGTGTAGCTTCAAAGCCGCAGGCCGCACAACGGTAGCGGGTGAGGGGTTTGACGGCGTGGTCCAGAGCGCGTTGCACCTGCGGGTGAAACTGTTCGTGCTCCAGACGTTCGCCTTCAATCCACTTGGCGGCAGCTACCAGTGAGGGTTCGCGTTCCAGATGTTTGGCATACCAGTCGCGTGCGGACGTGCCGGGCGTGTTGCTGGCTGCTTCCAGCGCCACGATGGCGTGCAATACATCCAGCGACGCATCTTGACTGTAGAACGCGCGCAGTTGCATGAGCACCTCCGGCGCACGACCGCAGGCAATGGCGGCTTGGGCCAGTGGGGCGGCCACCAATGGCGTGGCCCGCGGGCTGGCTTTCAAGGTATCGAGCAACGCTTGGCAAGCCGCGTGCGAATGGCCTTGTTGCATCTCGAGTTGGGCCAAGTCCATGCGCGCGCGCGGCGTGTTGGGCGCGGTAGTGATCGCTTGCGCAAGCAAAGTGCGGGCCTGGCTTAAATCGCCCGCTGCTTGGAGGGTGGCGGCTTGCTCGCACAGGTAATGGGCCAGGCGACTGCTGAAACTGCCGATGCCCGTGTTGTCCAAGCGCCTGGCCATGGCGGCGGCCTGCGCCCAATCTCGTGAGCGTTCGTAATTGCCCAGCAGGGCCAAGCGTGCTTGGGATTCAAAGGGCGTGCCTTCTAATTTAAGCAGCGCTTCTTCGGCACGGTCGAGCAAGCCGGCCTGCAAGAAATCCAGGGCCAAAGCGTGTTGGGCGCGCTGGCGGTCCGCCAAACTTAAGTCACCGCGCGAGATCAGGTGTTGGTGCACGCGCACAGCCCGCTCGTACTCGCCACGGCGACGAAACAAATTGCCCAGCGCGAAGTGCAGCTCGGAGGTGTCGGGGTCGCTTTGTACTGCTTCAATGAAGGCGTCAATCGCCTGGTCTTGCTGTTCATTGAGCAAAAAATTCAGGCCTTTGAAATAGGCTTTAGGGGTGCGCCGGTTCTCGATGCGCAGCTGGCGCAGATCCAGACGTGAGGCCAGCCAGCCCAATACAAAAGCCAGCGGCAAGCCCAGCAGAATCCAGCTCAGATCAAGGTTCATGGGGGCGTGAGCGTGGAGTTACCCAGCTGACTGTCTTGGCCCAATTGACGGCGAGCCTTGTCAGCCGCAACACGGTGTTTCCACCAGCGCGGCACCATGGCCAGAATGCCCACGGCCAAGCCCATTGCAAACGCCATCAGCACCACCAGAACCAGCGGCGCGTGCCACACGTTGCCAAAGAACAAATGCACGTTGGCGTCTTGCTGGTTGTTCAGGGCAAATGCAAACAGGGTGAAAAAAATGGCTGCCTTGATGATCCACTTGAGCAGCCAGATGAAATTTTTCATTGAATTCCTCTTTGACGAGGTGATTCTAGCGAGGCCACGCCATCGGTGGCGAGATCAGGCTTTGGAGACCGCAGGGCCGGCCTGCAGCTCATGGGTGCGTTCGTCCACTGATTCGCGCAGGGCTTTGCCCGGTTTGAAGTGGGGAACCCGTTTTTCGGGAATGGCCACGCTCTCGCCGCTGCGCGGGTTACGACCCATGCGCGGAGGACGGCGGTTGATGGAGAAACTGCCGAAGCCCCGGATCTCAATCCGGTGGCCACGCACCAGCGCGTCGTTCATGGCGTCAAGAATGGCCTTGACCGCAAATTCAGCGTCGCGATGGGTGAGCTGCCCGAAACGGGCAGCCAGTTCTTCAACAAGGTCAGAGCGTGTCATGCAGTTCAGACTCGTTCAGTCTCGGCACTGGCCCCAAACCCGAGGGATGACACGAAGTCAACCGGGCTTGGGGCCAGTGCAAAGAGCTTAGGAGTTGTTGTCCAGCTTGGCGCGCAGCAAGGCGCCCAGGCTGGTCGTGCCGGCGCTTTCGCGTGCCGACTGCTGGCTCAGGCTTTGCATGGCTTCGTTCTGGTCGGCCATGTCCTTGGCTTTGATCGACAACTGGATGTTGCGGGTCTTGCGATCCACATTGACCACCACAGCGGTGACTTCGTCGCCTTCTTTGAGCACATTGCGGGCATCTTCCACGCGGTCGCGGGAGATTTCGCTGGCGCGCAGGTAGCCGATGATGTCTTCGCCCAGATCGATTTCAGCGCCTTTGGCATCCACCGTTTTGACCTTGCCGGTCACGGTCTGGCCTTTGTCGTTGATCGACACGAAGGTGGTGAAGGGATCGGAGTCCAGCTGCTTGATACCCAAGGAGATGCGCTCGCGCTCCACGTCCACGGCCAGCACCAGGGCTTCGACTTCCTGGCCCTTTTTGTACTCGCGCACGGCCACTTCGCCGGTCTCGTTCCAGGACAGGTCAGACAGGTGCACCAGGCCGTCGATACCGGCAGCCAGACCCACGAACACGCCAAAGTCGGTGATCGATTTGATCGGGCCCTTGACGCGGTCGCCGCGCGTGGTGTTTTGCGCAAACTCTTGCCCGGGGTTGGCTTTGCACTGCTTCATGCCC
>CANGMW010000107.1 GCA_947454695.1 Comamonadaceae bacterium
CGAGATGCCCGACGTCTTCAAAGATTTTTCGTTTTGAAGGCGGATGGTGGACACAACGCCATGGTCACACACCACCGTCTTGCTGAACGAAGCCGTAAACGCCTTATTCGACAAGACGACGCAGAGCGAGGACGCGCCCGCTTGGGCCGATGGCACTTATGTGGATGCCACTTTCGGCCGCGGCGGGCACTCCCGTTTGATCCTCTCACAACTCTCGAGCCTTGGTCGTTTGATTGCATTCGACAAAGATCCCGACGCGATTGCGCAGGCACAGCAGATTCAAGACCCGCGGTTTTCCATTCGCCACGAGGGCTTTGCCCATCTGGGCGAATTGGCGCCTGCCAGCGCGCAAGGGGTCTTGTTGGATTTGGGCGTGAGCTCACCGCAGATCGACAACCCCGATCGAGGATTCAGCTTTCGGTTCGAGGGGCCGCTGGACATGCGCATGGACACCACGCGGGGACAAAGCGTGGCGCAGTGGCTGGCGACAGCAGAAACACAACACATAGCGGAGGTGGTGCGTGACTACGGCGAAGAACGGTTTGCTGGGCCGATTGCAAAGGCGATTGTTGCGCGCCGACAGGCTCGGGGCCCCCTTTCAACCACCACTGAACTGGCCCAGCTCGTGGCTGACACGGTCAAAACCCGCGAGTCGGGCCAGAACCCTGCAACGCGCACATTTCAGGCTTTTCGGATTTTCATCAACGCCGAGCTTGAGGAGTTGCAAGCGGCGCTAGAGGCGAGTTTGGATGTACTGCAACCTGGAGGTCGGCTGGTCGTGATCAGCTTTCATTCACTGGAAGATCGGATTGTCAAACAATTCATCGCGAAGCATTCGCGCGAGGTCTACGACCGCCGCGCGCCTTTTGCTGCGCCCCAGTCCATGAAGCTGCGTGCCTTGTCACGCATCAAGCCCAGCGAGGCAGAGGTGGCGGCCAACCCGCGTTCGCGCAGCGCCATCATGCGCGTGGCGCAAAGGATGGCGGCATGACGCGCTTGAACTTTGTGTTGTTGATCGCGGTGCTCTTCACCGCCATGTATTTGGTCAATGTGCAGTACGAATCCCGGCGTCTGACCTCTGACATGGAGCGCGCTGCGCTTGAAGCGCGCAAGCTAGATGCCGAGCGCGAACGACTAGAACTCGAAAAGCAGGAACAAGTCACGCTGCGGCATGTGGAAAAACAGGCGCGTGAAAAATTGCAGATGCGACCTATCACGCCATCGGTCACGCACTACATCTCGGCCAGCAGCGCCGCCGCTGTGCCGGCCCAGGGTGCAGACAAGCCCGCGAGCTTGAGGGCCAGTCCATGAGCCGCAGCATCCAGTACACCACCAGCCCCTTGCTGGCCAGCCGCACACCGGTGTGGCGTAGCAAGTTTGTAGTGGGTTTCATCGCCTTGGGTTTTATGGGACTGGCGACTCGCGCGGCCTATATCCAAGTCGTGAAAAACGATTTCTTCCAGCACCAAGGGCAGGTTCGCTTTGCTCGCACACTGGATATCCCGGCGAATCGAGGGCGCATTCTGGACCGCAATGGCGTCGTCATGGCCACCAGCGTGATCGCCCCGAGCATCTGGGCCATCCCAGAAGACGTGGAATTCGACAAAGGTCAGTTGCGCCAACTGGCCCGATTGCTCGACATGAGCGAGGCCGAGTTGAATAAAAAACTCGAAGACGAGGACAAAACCTTTGTTTGGCTCAAGCGTCAGGTGGACGAGCCAGTGGCCAAGCAAATTGCTGATCTCAAGGTCAAAGGCATCTACCAGCGCAAGGAATACAAGCGCCAGTACACGCAGGGCGAAGCCGCTGCCCATGTGGTGGGTTTTGCCAATGTGGAGGGCAATGGACAAGAGGGTGTGGAACTGGCCTTCAATAAGTCCTTGGCTGGACGCGTGGGCTCCCGCCGGGTGATCAAGGATCGATTAGGCAGCGTGGTGGAGGTTGTGGGTGAAGAGGTTCCCGCCGTCGATGGCCAGGACCTGGTGCTGAGTATCGATTCCAAGGTGCAGTTCTTTGCCTACCAAAAACTGCGCGATGCGGTGATCAACAACAAAGCCAAAGCCGGCAGCGTGGTGGTCTTAGATACCACGACGGGTGAGTTGTTGGCCCTGGCCAATTACCCCAGCTATGAGCCTGATAAACGCAAGAGCCTGTCGGGCGCACAGTTGCGCAACATTGCCTTGACCGACGTGTTTGAGCCCGGCTCGACCATGAAGCCGTTCACGATTGGTCTGGCGCTGGAGTCAGGACGCGTCAAGCCCGAGACGGTGATTCAAACCGCACCGGGCAGCATCACCATCAGCGGCGCGACCATTCACGACTCGCATCCGCACGGTCCCCTCACGGTAGAGCAAGTGATTCAGGTGTCCAGCAATGTGGGCACCACCAAGATCGCGATGCTGATGCAACCGCGGGAGATGTGGGAGATTTTTTCCGCCGCCGGGTTTGGTCAGAAGCCGCAGATTTCATTTCCGGGCGCCGTGACCGGCCGTTTGCGTGCCTACAAAACCTGGAAGCCCGTAGAGCAAGCCACCATGTCGTACGGCTATGGCTTGTCGGCCTCCTTGTTTCAGATGGCGCGT
The DNA here is from genome assembly GCA_947454695.1 of Comamonadaceae bacterium. Taxonomy (GTDB): domain Bacteria; phylum Pseudomonadota; class Gammaproteobacteria; order Burkholderiales; family Burkholderiaceae_C; genus CANGMW01. The sequence continues at coordinate 2,583 of CANGMW010000107.1, forward strand.
TCCTACACCGTATTTGCCCATGACGGACAGATCATTCCTGCCACGCTGGTGAAGAGCAGTGAACCGGCGGTGGGCGTGCGCGTGATCTCGCCCAACACCGCAGCGCAGATTCGCAAGATGCTGCAAATGGCCGCCGGCCCGGGTGGCACGGGTCCCAAGGCTCAAACGGTCGGCTACACGGTGGGTGGCAAGTCCGGCACGGCACACAAGCAAATCGGTCGCAACTACGCCACCAACAAATACCGGGCCTGGTTCACCGGTATGGCGCCGATCGACAAGCCCCGCATTGTGGTGGCCGTCATGATTGATGAGCCCAGTGCCGGCAAATATTTTGGTGGCGAAGTGGCCGCCCCGGTTTTCAGCGATGTGGTGCAACAGTCGCTGCGCCTCATGGGTGTGCAGCCCGATATGGCACTCAAGCCGCAAGTGGTGGCGGCCAAGGTCGAGGAGAGTTTTTGATGCAAGAACTCAATACACCTGAAGTGGCCGCGCGCTGGTTGCGCAGCCGGGTGGCGGGCGCATTGCACACCGACAGCCGACGCGTGCAAGCGGGCGATGGCTTCATTGCCTGGCCGGGCGCAGCCACGGATGGCCGGCAATTCGTCAAAGCCGCTTTGACGCAAGGCGCTGCGGCCTGTTTGGTCGAGCGTGCAGGTGTTGAGGACTTCGCGTTGGACGACGAGCGCGTGGCGACCTTGCCCTCGCTCAAAGCAGGCAGTGGCCCGATTGCAGACTGCTACTACGACCAGCCCTCCGCTCACCTGGATGTGTTGGCCGTGACCGGCACCAACGGCAAAACCTCCACCGCCTGGTGGTTGTCGCAAGCCCTCAGTGCGCTCACGCCGGCGCGCCCCTGTGGCTTGATCGGCACCTTGGGCGTGGGACGTGCCAGCGCAGTGAGCCAAGCCGCGGACACGCACGCGCTGCAGAGCACCGGACTGACAACCCCCGACCCCGTACAACTGCAACACAGCCTGCGCCGCTTTGTCGATGAAGGCTTGAGCGCGTGTGCGGTTGAAGCGTCATCGATCGGCATCGAAGAGCGTCGACTGGACGGTACCCGCATTCGAACCGCGGTGTTCACCAATTTCACACAAGACCATCTTGATTACCACGGCAGCATGGACGCCTATTGGCAAGCCAAGGCGGCCTTGTTTGACTGGCCGGGTTTGCAAGCCGCCGTGATCAATGTGGATGACGAAAAAGGCGCCAGTCTGGCGGCCACGCTGGCGCAGCGTCCCATCGAGGTTTGGACGGTGTCCTGCCACGGGCCGGCGCGTTTGCGCGCGCAATCGATTGAGCTGCAGGCACAAGGCTTGTGCTTTTCCGTGTGCGAAGGCGATGCGCACCATGTGTTGCGTACAGGGCTGATTGGCCACTACAACGTGGCCAACCTGTTGGGGGTGATTGCCGCCATGCGCTCATTGGGCGTGGCGCTGGCTGACTGCATGGCCGCTTGCCAACAACTTCGCCCGGTGCCCGGACGCATGGATCAGCTCGGCGGGCAAGCCGGACAGGCCTTGGTCGTGGTCGATTACGCGCACACGCCCGATGCGCTGGCACAAGCTTTGTTGGCCCTCAAGCCACTGGCGCAAGTGCGCGGCGGCCAGCTCTGGTGTGTGTTCGGCTGTGGCGGGGACCGCGACAGCACCAAACGCCCCCTGATGGGCGCCGTGGCGGCGCAGCATGCTGACCAAGTGGTGGTGACCAGTGACAACCCGCGCAGCGAAAGTGTGGAGCACATCATCAGCCAGATTCTTCTGGGGTTGGCGGGCGTTCCGCAGGTCACGGTGCAAGCGGATCGCGCGTTAGCCATTGTCCAGACCTTGCAGCAATGTGATGCACGGGATGTGGTGCTGATTGCCGGCAAGGGCCATGAAAGCTACCAGGATATCGGCGGGGAGAAATTGCCCTTTTCGGACCATGCTGAGGTGCAGTCATTCTTGGCGCGAAACAGTTCACCGTCACTGGGAGCTGCCCATGGCTGAGCTGATGATGACGCTGCAGCAAGCGCACAGCTGGCTACCCGGCTCCCGCTTGGTGGGGGACGGGCGCGTCGCTGTGTCGCGCGTGCACTCGGACACCCGCAGCTTGGAGGCCGGTGATCTGTTTGTGGCGCTCAAAGGCGAGCGCTTTGACGGCAATGATTTTCTGGCGCAAGCCAAGGCGCAAGGCGCTGTGGCTGCGCTGTGCCAGGGCGACGCCGCGCAGGCACTGACCAGCGCGGGCCTGCCGGGGCTGGTCGTGCCTGACAGCAAAAAAGCGCTGGGCCAACTGGCGGCGGCGTGGCGCGCCCAGTTCAAATTGCCCCTGATCGCAGTGACCGGCAGCAACGGCAAAACCACGGTGACGCAAATGCTGGCCAGCATCCTGCATGCTTACAAGCCGCAAGCCATGCTGGCCACGCAAGGCAATCTGAACAATGACATCGGCGTGCCGCTGACCTTGCTGCGTTTGCGTCGCCACCATCAGATCGCGGTGGTGGAGTTGGGCATGAACCATCCCGGCGAAATTGCGGCGTTGGCCGCCATGGCCCAGCCGACGGTGGCGCTGGTCAACAATGCGCAGCGTGAGCACTTGGAATTCATGGCCACGATCGACGCGGTGGCCCATGAAAACGGCGCCGTGATTGCAGCCCTGAATGCGCAAGGCGTGGCAGTCTTCCCCGCTGACGACGACTACACCCGTGTGTGGACGGGTATGGCCAATCCCCGCTCGCAACTCACTTTCGCAGTTGAAGGTCAGGCGGATGTGCGTACCTTGTCGAGTGTGTGGCAAGGCGGCGCTTGGGATGTGTGCATGGACACGCCTTCGGGACAAGCCCGCTTCTCGCTGAAGGTGGCCGGACAGCACAACGTCAAGAATGCCATGGCTGCCAGCGCTTGTGCATTGGCAGCCGGTGTGCCGCTGTCGGACATTGAACGCGGCCTCGCGGCCTTTGAGCCTGTGAAGGGTCGCTCGCGTGCATTGACGATCAAGCTGAACGCGCGTGACCTCACCGTGGTGGATGACACCTACAACGCCAACCCGGATTCGGTTCGCGCAGCCATCGACGTGCTGGCCGCCTTACCCGCGCCCCGCCTGCTGGTCTTGGGTGACATGGGCGAGGTGGGCAACGAGGGCCCCCAATTCCACGCTGAAGTGGGCAGCTATGCGCGCGAGCGTGGCATTGACCATCTGCACGGTTTAGGTGAGATGACCCGTCTGGCAGTGAGCCAGTTAGCCGGCGCGCAACATTTTTCAAACATTGAAACGATCAATGCCGCCACGCTGGCGCTGCTGCCGCGCTTGAACAGCGTCTTGGTGAAAGGCTCGCGCTTCATGAAGATGGAGCGCGTGGTGCAAGCCATCACTGAACACGCCCAGAACCCGAAGGAGACGCAGCATGTGTAAACCGATGCGTGTCACAGGCCAACCTATTTCGCAAAGGAACACCTCATGCTGTTGAGCCTAGCCCAATGGCTGCAAAGCCTGTCGCCGGAGTTCGGGATTTTTCGGGTCTTTCAGTACCTGACCTTCCGCGCCGTGATGGCAGCTTTGACCGCCTTGCTGATGGGCCTGTTCCTGGGCCCTTATGTCATCCGGCGTTTGACCGAATTGAAAATCGGACAGCCCGTACGCGGCTACGGCGTGACATCCCACTTGAGCAAAAACGGCACGCCTACTATGGGTGGCGTCCTGATCTTGTTGTGCATCTGCGTGTCCACACTCTTGTGGTTTGACTTGTCCAACCGTTTCGTCTGGATAGTGCTGGCCGTGACGCTGGGTTTCGGCGCGATTGGCTGGGTGGATGACTGGCGCAAAGTGGTTCGCAAAGACCCCGAGGGCATGCGTTCCCGCGAAAAGTACCTGTACCAATCTCTCGTTGGCCTGCTGGCCGCGCTGTACCTGGTGTTCAGCGTGTCGGAGAACAGCAATGTGCGTGTGGTGGAACTGTTCATGACCTGGGTGAATTCCGGCTTCACCGTGACCTTGCCCTCCAAAGCCGGTCTCATGTTGCCCTTCTTCAAATCTATCAGCTACCCGCTGGGCATGCTGGGCTTTGTGCTGCTGACCTATTTGGTGATTGTGGGATCGAGCAACGCCGTCAATCTGACCGATGGACTCGACGGCCTGGCCATCATGCCGGTGGTGCTGGTGGGCTCGTCCTTGGGTGTCTTTGCGTATGTGACAGGCAGCTCGGTCTATTCCAAATACCTGTTCTTCCCCTACATCCCCGGCTCGGGCGAGTTGCTGATTTTCTGCTCGGCCATGGCGGGCGCAGGTCTGGCGTTTTTGTGGTTCAACACCCATCCGGCGCAAGTTTTCATGGGTGACGTGGGTGCGCTGGCGCTGGGTGCAGCGCTGGGCACGATCGCCGTCATCGTGCGTCAAGAAATTGTGCTGGCCATCATGGGCGGCATTTTTGTGGTCGAAGCCCTCTCGGTCATGTTGCAAGTCACCTGGTTCAAGTACACCCGCAGGAAATACGGCGAAGGGCGGCGCTTGCTGAAGATGGCACCGCTGCATCACCACTTTGAGAAAAGTGGCTGGAAAGAAACGCAAGTGGTGGTGCGGTTTTGGATCATCACCATGCTGTTGTGTCTGATTGGCTTGTCCACCCTGAAGTTGCGTTGAACGGAAAAATATTGTGAACCACCTGAAAGACCAGCACATCCTCATCCTGGGCCTGGGCGCATCCGGCTTGGCGATGGCGCGCTGGTGCGTGCGCTGCGGGGCTACGGTCACAGTGGCTGATACGCGCGAGGCGCCACCTCAGTTGGCCGTGCTTCGTGAAGAACTGCCTGCCGTGAAGTTCATGGGTGGTGCGCTGGATGCGCAGTTGCTAGACGCCAGCGATATTCGTGCGGTGTTCAAAAGTCCCGGCCTGTCACCCGCAACGGTCGCCCCGGTGTGGGCCGCTGCGCAAGCCATGGGATTGCGCGTCGGCGGTGAGCTGGATTTGTTCGCAATGGCCTTGAGCGATTTGAACGAGGCACAACAGTACGCGCCCAAAGTCTTGGCTATCACGGGTACCAATGGCAAGACAACCGTGACCGCGCTGACCGGCCAGTTGGTGGCCCGCGCGGGCAAGCGTGTGGCGGTGGCCGGCAATATCGGTCCGACACTGTTGGACACTCTGCGTGACGCCTTGGACGCCAACGACTTGCCCGAAGTGTGGGTGCTGGAGCTGTCCAGCTTCCAGCTCGATGGGGCGCAGGGGTTCGATCCCAGCGCCGCCGTGGTGCTCAACCTGACCCAGGACCACTTGGACTGGCACGGCAATATGGACGCCTATGCACAGGCCAAGGCGCGCATCTTCGGCGCCACGGGTCAGATGGTGCTCAACCGTGAAGACGCGGCGGTGATGGCGATGTTGCCGCCCGCCGTCAAAGGCAAAGCCTTCCAGCCAGCCGTGCAACGCGAGTATGTGAGTTTTGGTGCTGACATGCCGCAGCGCCCCGGCGATTTCGGTCTGGAGCAAGTCAACGGCATGAGCTGGCTGGTGCGGGCACAGGAAGCGGACGAGACCCGGAAAAAACGCCGCAACGACGACGAGGAAGAGCTCTACATCCAACGCCTCATGCCGGCCGATGCCTTGCGTATCCGGGGTCGGCACAACGCGACAAACGCCTTGGCCGCCTTGGCGCTGGCGCAAGCGGCGGGCTGCAGCCTGGCGCCTATTTTGTATGGCTTGCGCGACTACAAGGGTGAGCCGCACCGGGTGGAAACCGTGGCAGTGGTCCATGAGGTCGAATATGTCGACGACAGCAAAGGCACGAATGTGGGCGCCACC
>CANGMW010000108.1 GCA_947454695.1 Comamonadaceae bacterium
CGGTCCAGTGCCGGCACGATCTCGCCACCGGGCAGCGGGTTCACCGCAGCGCCCATCTCGGTGAAGATGTCCACAGCCAGACCCACGGTGCGGTACTTCAGACCTTTGAGGTCACCCACTTTAGCGATCGGCTTTTTGAACCAGCCCAGAGGCTGGGTGGGCATCGGGCCGGTCAGGTAGGACACCACTTCCATGCCCAAAGACTTGTAAATTTCTTCCTGCAGGGCTTTGCCGCCACCGTAGTAGTGCCAAGCCAGAACCATATTGGGGTCCATACCGAAGGCCGGGCCGGAACCCCACAGCGCCAGCGCCGTGTTTTTGCCGTAGTGGTAAGCGGCGGTGCCGTGACCACCGTCCAGCGTGCCTTTGCTCACAGCTTCCAGCAACTGGAAAGCAGGGACCACAGCGCCCGAGGGCAAGACTTCAATTTTCAGGCGGCCGCCGGCCATGTCATTGACTTTTTTGGCGTAGTCGTTGGCGTATTCATGAAAGATGTCCTTGGCCGGCCAGGTGCTTTGAAAGCGCAGCGTGGTGGTTTGTGCGGTGGCCACCATCGGTGCGGCCATAGCACCGGCAGCAATAGCAGCGCCTTTGATCAGCGAGCGGCGGCGGGTAGGTACATTGTTCATGTCAACGATCTCCAGTTTTTTAAACAGTTGGGACTAACTCTGCGTGGGATTCTCGCTCTAATTAGCGTCACCGAAGTTAAGGGTTTGTACTATGCGTCCATCTGCCGCCAACGTATTCTGCTTTCACCTTTCGTGGTGCAATCCCGCTAGGATGTGCGCTGAGAATTCAACACGAACTTGGCATGCGTCCAGTTGCTCTTTGCACTTGAGTTGGCGCAAGGCTTTTTTTTAACGAACACAGAAGGCAGAGGGTCATGATGGACAGACGGCATTTTTTCCAAAACTCCGCATTGGTCAGCACGGGCGCCCTGCTCGGCTGCGCCACGCCCGGCATGGCGCAGCAACAAGTCAAAACCCCGTTCACGGTCCCGGGCGTTTACCTGCCCATCGTGGGCTCGGACGAGCAGTTCCCCGTGCGGCGCATTTATTGCATCGGGCGCAACTACGCGGCCCACTCGCGCGAAATGGGCTCGGACCCGACGCGTGAGCCGCCGTTTTTCTTTCAAAAACCCACTGACGCGGTCCAGTACGTCCCCACGGGTACGGTGGCCAACCACCCCTACCCGCCGCTCACGAAAAACTACCATTACGAAGCCGAGCTGGTCGCAGCCTTGGGCAAAGGGGGACGCAATATCCCGGTAGACAAAGCTCTGGAGCTGGTCTACGGCTACACGCTGGGTCTGGACATGACACGTCGCGATCTGCAGCGGGCCATGGGCGACCAGAAAAAGCCTTGGGAAATCGGCAAGAGCTTTGACAAATCCGCCCCCATTGGCGCTTTGTACAAGGTGGCGCAAACCGGTCACTTCACGAAGGGCGCGATCTGGCTCAAGGTGAACGGCCAGACCAAGCAAAGCGCGGACCTGAATCAAATGATGTGGTCAGTCGCCGAGCAGATCAGCAAGTTGTCCGAAGCGTTTGAGCTCTTCCCCGGCGACATCATTTACTCCGGCACGCCCGAGAATGTCGGTCCGGTGGTGGTGGGCGATGTGATCGAGATGCACATCGACGGCCTGCCCAATTTGAGCGTGAAGATTGTTTAAGGCTGCGTAGACTTTTCCCTGCCCTGAAGAGCCGGCTTGCAGCCGGCTCTTTTTTATCCACGGATAAGCTGCTTTGCACCGACTTGGGTGTCGCCCATCGTCCTATACTCTCGGGCAGACGACCTCTCCAACTTGCGTATTGATCATTAACCGCGCGCCATGTCAGACCAACACCCCAGCACCCCCTCAGCCGGCTACGCCGGCGACATCACCGCGACGCAGGCTTACCAATGGTGGACGTCAGGGCAAGCGGTTCTGATTGATGTGCGCTCGGATGCCGAGCGCGAATGGGTGGGTTTCGTGCCGGGTGCTGTGGCCCTGGCCTGGAAGCAATGGCCGGGCATGCACATGAACGCGGGCTTTGACGCCGGCCTGCAGGCCGCCAACCCCGAGGGTAAAAAAATTCTGCTGCTGTGCCGCAGTGGCGTGCGCTCGATTGCAGCAGCTCAACGCGCCACCGCACTCGGCTTTGAGGCCTACAACATCCTTGAAGGCTTCGAGGGCGACCCCGATGCCAACGCCCATCGTGGCCGCGTCGGGGGCTGGCGACTGCAAGGCCTGCCGTGGCGTCAAAATTGACCTGCGCCAGACCGATCAGCCACCCCATTTGCCAACACACCCACTGACCAAGCTATGACTTTTCTGGCCATCGATGTTGGTAATACACGCTTGAAATGGGCCTTGTTTGAGACGCCTGAACCGGGCGCGCACTGTTTGGCGCAGGGTGCAGAATTTCTGGACAACATCGACAAACTCTCGGAGGGACCTTGGGCCGAACTGCCTCATCCCACGCAGATGTTGGGCTGTGTGGTGGCCAGCGATGCCGTCAAACACCGCGTGCAAACCCAAATGGAAATTTGGGATGTCGAGCCGCACTGGGTGATTGCCAGCGCAGCTGAAGCGGGCCTGACCAATGGCTACGACCACCCTTCCCGTTTGGGGCCGGACCGCTGGGTGGCCATGATTGGCGCCTGGCACCACATGCTCGCCATGGGGCCACCGCGCCCTGTGGTGGTGGCCATGGTGGGTACGGCCGTCACGGTAGAGGCGATTGATCCCAGCGGCAAGTTTTTGGGCGGCTACATCCTGCCGGGTCACGGCATCATGCTGAAGTCTCTGGAGTCGGGCACTGCCGGGCTGCATGTGCCCACCGGCGAAGTCACCCCGTTTCCCACCAACACCAGTGATGCACTCACCAGCGGGGGCACGTTTGCGATCGCCGGCGCCATGGCACGTATGGTGCAACACGTTCAGGCGCAATGCCATGCTGAGCCCTGGTGTGTGATGGCCGGCGGCGCGGGCTGGAAGATGGCACCCAGCTTGTCCCCAGCCTTTGAGCTGGTGGATACGCTGATTTTTGACGGCCTGCTGCACATCGCCAGCAGCCGGGAGCGCAACCGCCCCCGCTGATCAGGGCTTGCGCGCGAGCCAGGCCTCGCCCAGACGCACCCAGTAGCTCGCGCCCAGCGGGATCAAGTCGTCGTTGAAGTCATAGCTCGGGTTGTGCAACATGCACGGGCCCCCGCCATGCCCCATCTCACGGTGCGTGCCGTCGCCATTGGCAATGAAGCAATACGCACCCGGTTTGGCCTGCAGCATGTAGGCAAAGTCTTCGGCGCCCATGGTGGGCTCCTGCGCAATCACGTTCTCGGCACCCACGATCTCGGTCATCACCTGGCGTGCAAATTCCGCCTCGGGGGCTGAGTTGATGGTGGGCGGGTAATTGCGCTCAAATTCGAATTCGCAGCGCACATCAAAGGCCGCACTGATGCTCTCGGTGATCTGCCGCATGCGGCGCTCGATCATGTCCAGCACCTCCAGGGTGAAAGTGCGCACCGTCCCCTGCAATTCACAGCTGTCGGGAATCACGTTGGTGGCTTGGCCGGCGTGGATCATGGTCACCGAGATCACGCCCGCATCAATGGGCTTTTGATTGCGGCTGATGATGGTCTGGAAAGCCTGCACCAGCTGGCAGGCCACCGGCACCGGATCCACACTGTTGTGCGGCAAGGCGGCGTGGCCGCCCTTGCCATGCAAGGTGATCTTGAATTCATTGCTGGACGCCATCACCGGTCCCGGACTCACCGCAAACTTACCGGCCTCGGTGCCGGGCCAGTTGTGCATGCCAAACACCGCCTCCATCGGGAACTTGTCGAACAAACCGTCGCGCATCATCTCGCGGGCACCACCGCCGCCCTCTTCGGCCGGCTGGAAAATCAAATAGACGGTGCCGTCAAAGTTGCGGTGCTTGGAAAAATGCTTGGCCGCTGCCAGCAGCATGGCGGTGTGACCGTCGTGCCCGCAGGCGTGCATCTTGCCGGGGTTCTGGCTGGCATGCGAGAAGGTGTTGAACTCCTGCATGGGCAAAGCGTCCATGTCGGCCCGCAGACCCACCGCGCGTGAAGAGGTGCCGTTTTTCACAATACCCACCACGCCCGTGGTCCCCATGCCCCGGTGGATGGGAATGCCCCATTCGGTGAGCTTTTGCGCCACCAGATCGGCCGTGCGCACCTCTTGGAAACACAATTCGGGGTGCGCGTGGATCTCACGGCGCAGGCTAGCGATTGAAGCCGCGTCAGCCAGGATGGAGTCGATGATTTTCATAGCAAGTCCTTCTGCGCTGAAGTCTATGCTGACTTCAAGAACTTTGTCATCTGGGGAAATTACCCCCTCGTCCGATCCCGGGCTTGTGCCAAGGCCTGCGCTGTCAACACGAAGTCACCCGGCAGGGGAATCTCATCGCAGTTGGCACCTTCACCGACGCGGTCCACCACGATGAAATCGCTCACGCGGTGCAAGGCGATCAAGGGGTGGTGCCACACACCGCGCGCATAGCTCACGCCTTCAAAGCCGCGCGCCAGAAAAGCTTTCATACGGCTGGCGTCGAAATCCCCGGGCGGCGCGACCACCACCAGGTACTCGTCATCAGCCGACTGTGTCACCGGAATGAAAGCCTGGCTGCCCAGCGGATGACGCTCCATCAGGGTGATGGGCAGGGGCAAAGGACGGGGCTGGCCACGGAACAGGCTGATGGCCGGCTGGCCATGCTGCTCATACGCGTCCACACCGGCCAGCGCATGGAAGCGCTCGGTGGTGCCGGCGTTGATCGGGTAGTGGCGCGCGCCGTCGAGCATGAGCACCTCGCCAAACGGCGCAAAGGCCGCGCGGCTCAGGGGCTCGATGGTCAGGGGTGTGGCTTGTGTCATGCCGGCCTCACACCAAGTTGCCCCACAGGCGCAGGCGCGAAGTGCCGCCGTCCGGGTGCATGTTGTAGCGGATGTGGGAGATGGGGCCGAGCTGCGCGATTTCTTTTTCGAAGTAATGCTGCAAGTCCATCTTCAGCGGCTGCTCGGGCAGGAGGACCGGCCAGAACATGCTCTGGGTGATCAGCGACGTCTCGGTGCCGCCCGTCACAAAAGCGGCCTGGATCGAACAGCGGTCGGGGTAGTTGCCTTTGAAGTGGCAGGTGTCGACCTCGATTTTTTCAATCTTGCCAGGCTGCCCCAGTGCAATCACGCACCAGTCGTTGCCGGGCTCACGGCGGCGACGCGTCTCCCAGCCGTCGCCCATATTGACGCCGCGCCCGGGCATGAGCAGGTTGCTGGCCAGACCGAAATGCTGGTTGTTGGTGGCCACCACATAGCCGCCGTTTTCCACACTCACCAGATCGAGCAGTTCGCTGCGGCTCACCCGCGCCCAATCGCGTTGCGGTTGACCGTACAGGCGCAAACGGGCCACACCGCCGTCGGGATAAATGTTCAGCCGCACGTGGGTAAAGGGCTGCGTGGCGTTGATGGCGTGGTAGTGGTGGCTGTTGCCTTGCAGGTTCACTGAGGGCAGGATTTCGACCCATTCGGTGCTGGCGCCAGGGTCGCCCTCGCAATCACAGGCTTGCAAAGAAGCCGCCGGCGGGTAGTTGCCGGTGAAGTGGCTGGTGTCAATGTCCACCCCGAGGATGACCCCGCGACGCGCGAGACGAACCACCGCATGGTCGTTGCCCGCCACACGCTTGCGCCGGCTCTCCCAGCCGTCCATCCATTTGCCGTGGTCGTCGTACTTGCCCGGCACGAACACCGCGGGCTCGGGGTCGAGCATGCGCGCCACCGGGGCAAAAAAATCATCGCTGGCCGACAAGGCCTGAGCGCCCAGCCGCGGGTCGGCCAGGTTCATGTAGCGGCGGGTGAATTCGGGGGCGTTGGGGTCGAGTTGGATGATGGCCATGGTCTGTGCTTCAGTGTTTCTGTGTTTGCGTTCGTGTGAGGGATGAATTCAGGGTTGCGCGCCAGCTTGCACCCAGCGGCCTAATGCAGCGCGCTCGGCGTCCGTGATGCCGGTCGCGTTGTTCATCGGCATGGTGCGGCTCAGCACGGCTTGCTGTTGAATGAGGAGCGCGTTGGCGCGAATCGCTTCAGCGGAATCGAGCCGGATGTTCTTGTTGGCGATCTGGGCGTTGTGGCACATGACACAGCGCTGATCCACGATGGCTTTGACCTCGGCCATGGTCACCGGCGGGGTGTCGGCTGCCGGCTTCACCGGTGCGGGTGCCAACCAGACGGCCACGCCCAGCAGCAAAGCCACGCCCGCTGCCGGGTAGCGCCAGTTCACAACCCCTTTGTGCTTCAGGATAAAAAATTGGCGGATCAACACACTGGCCAGCATGATGAGCAAGAGCACCGCCCAGTTGTGCGGGTGCGCATAAGTCATGCTGTAGTGGTTGGACATCATGGCAAAGAGCACCGGCAGCGTGAAATAGGTGTTGTGCACGCTGCGCTGTTTGGCGCGTTGGCCGTGGATGGGGTCAGGCGTCTGGCCCGCTTTCATCGACGCGATGACCTTGCGCTGGCCCGGGATGATCCAGAAGAACACGTTGGCGCTCATAGTGGTGCCCAACATGGCCCCCATGAGCAGGAATGCCGCCCGGCCGGCAAACAAGTGGCACGCCACCCAGGTGGCCAGCGTCACAAATAGAGCCACCAGCCAGGCCACTTTGCGGTCGCCGCCGGGGCGCTGCCCCAGCGTGCGGCAGATGCCGTCATAGACCAGCCAGCCGGCGACCAAAAAGCCTAAAGCGGCAAGCACGGCCGTCGTGGACGACATAGCGAAGACGTTGGGGTCCACCAAAAAGGTGTTGGCGTTGAAGAGGTACACCACGGTGAACAAAGCAAAACCCGAGAGCCAGGTGCTGTAGGACTCCCAGATGAACCAGTGCAGGTCGGGCGGCAACTGCGCGGGTGCGTTGAGGTATTTCTGCGGGTTGTAAAAACCGCCCCCATGAACGGCCCACAACTCGCCGCTCACGCCTTTGGCGAGCAAGGCGGGGTCTTGTGGTTTTTTCAGGCTGTTGTCGAGCCAGACAAAGTAGAACGAGGCGCCAATCCAGGCAATGCCCACGATCAGATGCAACCAGCGCAGCAGCATCGCCAACCAGTCCGTCACGTAAGGCAATAAGGGCAGCAGAGTTTCCATCGTTCAGTCCCATCAGCATCTGCCCCAGCTGGCAAATGTCCAACCCCTCCACCACGGCGGATGCTGCAGAAGGTAATTCGCCGCGCCCCTTGAGGGCAAGACCGCTGCGGCGTTAAAAAATCTCAGGAGCCCCGGTAGGTGGAATAACTCCAGGGCGTGGCCACCAAAGGCACATGATAGTTCTGGCTGGCATCGGCCACACCGAAGCGCAAGGTCACCACATCCAGAAATGGCGGCTGGGTTTGCACCACACCCATTGAGCTGAAATAAGCGCCCATCGCAAAATCCAGCTCGTAAACGCCGGCCTGCATCGCGGCGCCTTCCATCAGGGGCTGGTCACAGCGGCCATCGGCGTTGGTGACAGCATTCAATATAAGTCGCCTTGAATTGTCGACAATTTTGAACAAGGACACCGCGACGGCCTTACCCGGCTTGCCGTGCGCAGTATCCAGCACGTGTGTGGTCAATTTACCCATGACGATATGTCCAATTTTGTTGAAACTTGGCGAATGAATTGTTGACAATCATAGACCGCCCGGGATAATAGTCAAGCAAGACTTCATACGATTGCGCCGCCCCATGCTGGGGCTCTAACTTTTTTTGCCACGCCCGATAACGACGCTTCACGCACCACGATGGTCACCCGCAAAGCCAAGGCACCCGTCCACCCGGAAGACCGGATGTACACCGACATCTACGACGCGGTGATGGAGCATCGTCTGCCGCCCAGGACCAAGCTGACCGAGCAGACCTTTTGCGAGCTCTACGATCTGGCGCGCCACAACGTTCGCAAAGTGCTGACCCGGCTGGCTGACCACGGCTTGGTGGAGCTCGAGCCCAACCGAGGCGCCTTCATCGCCAGCCCCTCGACGCAGGAGGCGCAGGACATGTTCGAGTTGCGCCAGACACTGGAGCGGCTGGTGATCGAGAAAGTCGCCGCACTGGACAACGCCGCTGCACTCAAACGCCTGCAAGCCCTGGTGCAACGGGAGCGCAAAGCCTGGAAAGGTGGCGACCGCGCGAGCTGGATCCGGCTCTCGGCGGACTTTCACATTGAGCTGGCGCGCTTGAGCGGCAACGCACTGCTCACCGACATGCTGCAACGGCTGGTGAGCAGGACCACCCTGGTGATTGCCGGCCACGACGCACCGGGACACAACGTGTGTTCATTCGACGAGCACCAGGACATCCTCTCGC
>CANGMW010000109.1 GCA_947454695.1 Comamonadaceae bacterium
CGTCAATTTGCTCGACGGTCGATGTCGGTGCGGGCACGCCCAAATTGATCACCAAGACATCCAAGGGGCCGGCCGATTCAATGAGGGCCTGCGGCGCCAACGGGTCAGTAAGCACCTGATGATCGGCAACGACTTGCGCACCGTGCTGCGTCAGCAATTGGCAAATAGCCGGGCCCATGAAGTCACTCGCTTGGGTGACCAAAATTCGTTTGTTGGATAAATCAAGCATCGCTTGTCCCTTGTAAAAACAGACCGCTCTCGCGTACAGTGTGTCAACCCATGAAATGTACCGGCCATGCCATCGATTGCCCGCTTTAAACGTGTCGCCCGCTTGACTTGTCTGAGCACCTTGCTCGCATCAAGTGTTTGCATGGCACAAAGCCAGAACCTTAAACAAAGTCCGGATGGCCCCAACGCACAAAAGCTAGGACAGGCCACGGGGTACCCCAGTTGCAATCCAGCCTTGATCAAACCCGAGTGTCGGGTGGGTGCGTGGTCCAGCGCCTACCCCGCATTTTTGCGGCGTGAAGTGAAACCTTCCGACAACCCCCTGCCCTTGCCCGATAGGGCTTCACCGCCACCCCTTCTTTGGCAATGGGGTTTCTCCAGCAATTCAGTCGACGACTACATGCAAGAGGCCCAGATCACCGGGCTGTTGATCGTGAAAGACGGCCAGGTGGTGGCCGAGCGCTACCAATACGACCGACAGCCGGGCATGCCCATGCGTTCGTTTTCCATGGCCAAGACCTTCACGGCGATGTTGATCGGCATCGCACTGGACAAGGGCCTGATCCGCTCGCTGGACGACCGGGCGGCGGATTACTGGCCCGAGATTGCGCCATCCGCTTATGGCCAAACCACCTTGCGTCATTTGCTGCGCATGGCCTCGGGCGTTCGATTTCGCGAGCTCTACACCTGGACCGCCGACGATGACAACTGGGTGTGGGGACAAGTCCTGTACAACCCCGCCAATGCCAACACCCCCCAGCGGGTGGCTGAGTTTCTGAACACGCGCACCCAACGCGAGGTCGAGCAGGGCAGCCGTTTTAGCTATGCGTCCATCGAGACCGAGGTGCTCGGCCGGGTACTTCACAAAGCCACCGGTCGCAGCGTGACGGCACTGACCCAAGAATGGTTGTGGCAACCCATGGGCGCGCAAGACAAGGCTTACTGGCAATACAGCACCACCGATGGCGTTGAAGGCACCGCCGGCAGCTTCAACGCATCGCTCAGAGATTACGGCCGCTTTGGCGTGTTGTTGGCCAACGATGGCAAGCGCGGTGATGTGCCGGTTATTCCGCGCGACTACCTGCTCGATGCGACCGACGTGCAGCGCCAACCCATGGCCTTCAGGCCACGCATGGCAACGCCCTACTTGGGCTACGGCTACCAGACCTGGCTGCTGCCCTACAAGACCCGCACCTTTGCGCTGCAAGGCATTCATGGTCAAACCATTTATGTTCAACCCGAATCCAAAATCGTCATGGTGCAAACGGCGGTCTACACCTGGGCCAGTGGCCGGCAAGACAACCGCCCCTACCAGTTACGCCATGCGATGTGGGAGGGTGTTTTAAAAAGCTTAGGAGGCGCAGTCGACTGATGGCATTCATCTCTTACACCACGCAAGGTGCGGTGTGCACCATCACCCTGAACCGGCCCGACAAACGCAACGCGGTGCACGGCCCGATGGCGGCTGAACTCAAAAACGCGTTCACGCGCTTTGAAGACGACGCCAGCCTCTTGGTCGCCATCCTCACCGGTTCGGCGGGCCAGTTCTGTGCCGGCGCTGATTTATCGTCCATCGCCGACCCGGCCTTGCGCAACGAACTCGACCCGCAAGGCGGCGGCACTGGCCCCATGGGCCCCACCCGCATGGCCTTGCGCAAGCCCCTGATCGCTGCCATCGAAGGCTATGCCGTAGCAGGCGGGCTGGAGTTGGCACTCCTGGCCGATCTGCGGGTGGCCAGCAGCGAGGCCGTGATGGGCGTGTTTTGCCGCCGCTTTGGCGTCCCGCTGATCGATGGCGGTACCGTGCGCTTGCCGCGGCTCATTGGCATGGGGCGCGCCCTCGATCTGATCCTGACCGGGCGCGCTGTGCCGGCCACTGAAGCACTCGCCATGGGCTTGATCAACCGCATGACGGCGCCGGGGCAGGCGCTGACTGAAGCGCAAACATTAGCCGAGCAAATCGCAAGTTTCCCGCAGCAGTGCATGCTGACCGACCGTGCGTCGGTCTACGGGCAATGGGATTTGCCACTGCCAGAGGCACTGCGTCAAGAAGGCGCGCGCGGTGTTCCCATCGTGTTCGCAGAAGGTGAAAAAGGCGCCGCGCAATTTGCCGGCGGCGCCGGGCGACACGGCAGTTTTCGTTTGACCAGCTGAATGCCTGGGTCCACGCGGGTTCAGATCGACCCGCGTGACAAGGGCTCATTGGCGGCCATTGCGTCTGTATCGGCCAAACCGATACCGCTAGCCGCACCGGTGATGACCACCACATGGCCCCTGACCTTGAACAGGTCTTGCGCTTTCATGCGGTGGGTGCCTGTTTGAAAACTTCGACCACGCCGCGATCGGCATCCACGCAAACCCAGTCGCCGGTGCAGATGAGGTCCAGCGGGTTCTGATCAAAGTCAGTAACCGAGGGCGCGCGCGTGACCACCGCACCCAAAGCCATTTTGGTGCTCATGTCGTTGAACAACATGGCCGCCGGCGCCACCCCATACGAGCGGGTGAGGTGAAAAGCATTGGACCAACCCGACGAGCCCTTGGCCCCGGGGAAGATCAAGACCTTGCCGGCAAAACTCACGCCGCGTAAATCATGGCGAGTCTCGACGATCACGCCGGTGCGCGAGTCAATGCCGCCCCAGCCGGAGATGGGCATGCGGGTGACCAAGGCTTCGCCTTCAGATAGTCCGGGCACCACACAGCGGCCGTGCAGCACCACGTCGGGTGCGCGATCGGGACGCTGTGATGGCTTGGTTGGCGTCGCCGTCGTGCTCATGGCCGCTCTCCCCGCCACTGGCCGGTACAGGCGGCGTCCACACATTCTTGCGTCGAGCCGAACCAGGCTTGTACGCCCAAAATGGGGGGTAAGTAATGCGCTTGCTTGGCCGAGTCCAGCGCCACCACCTTGGCCCCCACGGGTGCGGCGCGGCTCATGGCCGAGCAGCTGTCGGTCATCAGCTTGGCGCCGGCCGCTTCAATCGTGGCGGTGTAGCCATTGCGGTCAGCCAGCGATTTGATGGCGCGCGGCGTGAAGATCCACAGCTCGCAGTTCTCATGCACGCGGCGTCCCTCCAGGAGGCGGGACGCTTCCCAAATTTGTTCAATCGTGTAGTGCGGGCAACCCAACATGACAAAGTCCACTGCCGTGTCGCGCCCGGTGGTGTTGACCTTGTCCCACGCTTCGCGCTGCTGCGCCAATCCGTAGACGAGTTCAGCGGTCGGGGTCTGTCCGCCAAAGGCGGCTTCCAGCGTGGGCGCCTCGGGCGTGACACCCACCAGGTGGAACATTTCCACACCACCCGACGATGAGGCGGCCGCACCAAAATGCTTCAAGCGGGCCAAATTGGGTAAGCTCGTGAGGCCATGCACCACCGGCACCCGGTCCTGCACTTGCTCACCGATCCAGTAGCCCAGCAAGCCCCAGTCGGCCGTCGTGCGCACCGGCACTTCCAGCCTGACACCGTGCGTACCCCGCCGGTTGGCGTCGATGTGGTACCCCCAATAGGGAATGCGTCCGGTCAGCATGGCCGCGCCGGCACTCTCGCGCCCTTCGCAATTGGTTTTGGCGCCGATGACGCCATTGCAATACACCACGGCCGAGGACTCCATCCACGCGCAATGCTCGCCCCGGGTGGGAATGTTGCCCACCTGGTAGGGCGTGCAGGTGTTGGTGATCTGCACACCCAAGCCCGCGATGAAGGCTTCACCTTGCCGGTAAAAATGCATGGTCGCTTCATCCACCCCCATGCTTTTCGGGTTGCCCGGGTCAAAGCCCAACTGGGTGTGCGTGGTGAAGGTGCGCACCTTGGGAATCTTGACCACGGTGTCGCTGTCCAAACTGAACTCGGAGAGCACCGCGTCCATGCCGCCGCCCTGGGCGGCGATATTGCGCATGAAGGGCGTCGTGGCATTCACCGACGCCACCACATTGTTGGTGGCCACCAAGCGCTCGGCCCCCAGTGCTTTGCCGTAGCGCTGCAACAGGTCCATGGCCGCTTGCACGCCCGGGCCGTCGCGCCCGTCGAGCATGGCTTGTTCTTCGTCGCTCAGGTACATAGGAACTCCTTAGCCCGCGGCCACGGTCTGCGGGACGGGTACTTCCGTGTCTGCCCTCACTTGGGCGCCGGGGCGTAAATAGACACCTTGCGCCAGCAGTTCGGTCTGCAATGACTGCACATCCACCGCGCGCGGTTGAACCCCTTGCGCCACCGCCAGCGCCGCCGCGGCCCCGGCAGCTTGGCCGGTGATCCAGCACTGCGGGATCTCGCGCATGAAACCGTGCGAGTTGCGGTCGCACGAGATGTGGCGACCACAGGCCAGCAAGCCCTCCAGCGATTGCGGCACCAAGGCGCCGTAGGGAATGGAGATGTTGGGAAATTTGGGCGACACGGCCGGCGTCACGCCCACCTCATCGGGCAACGCCACCCCATCGCTCCAGCGTGAACGCAGCACCGCGTCGACCCCGACCAAGCGACGTGCATGGCGCACGCCGATCTGCGGCGCGCTGAGCATCATGTAGGCCTGCTCGAAGCCGGGGGCATGGGCGCGGAAAAACGCGAGGTGTTGCGCCATGGCGCGGTGGGAGCGCACCTCCACCGCCGTCAAGTCATCGACATCGAGTGCGGAGTAGCCGGTTTGGCGGGGGCCCATGAAGAGGGCAATGTCATCACGCCAGGACACAAAAGGCCGCTCGAACAAACCACATTCCGCACGGCCCCGGTCCATGAAGGCGGCGAAGGCCTCGGGTTGACCCGCGCGGAAATCAATCCAGCGCCGCATGTCCACACCGCCGAACAGCCACGCGGTGTTCATGCAGTGGTGCACGTCGGCCGCCTCAATGTCGTTGGTGAATGCCGCACCGGCACGGGCAAACAAGTCGCCATCACCCGTGGCGTCGACCACGACTTTGGCCATGATGGCCATGCGACCTTCCTTGCTCTCGAAGGCCACGCCGCGCACCGTGTTGTTCTCCACAATCGGTTGCGCCGCCCACGAGTGGTAGACCAGCTTGACTTGGCGCTCCAGCAAAATTTCCTGGCTCAACAATTTGAGCCGTTCCGGGTCAATCGTGGGCGACCAGGTCACCACGCCGTGGTAAGCGGCCGTGCGCTGCGCCCAGTAAGCCGCCTTGACCGGATCTTGCGAGCCCCAGACTTCACGCTCCGGCCCGGCCACTGCATCCGGGGGCAAGCGCTCAAACAGCTCCTGGGCAAAACCGCGAATCACCAACTCGCCCTGCCAGTCACTCATGCGGTCAATCCAGATCACCAAGCCGCCGGTGGACAAGCCCCCCAGGTGGTTGTAGCGCTCCAGCAAGGTCACGTTGGCACCTGCCCGCGCAGCGGCAGCGGCAGCCGCTGTGCCCGACGGGCCGCCACCCACCACCAGCACATCGCAGCGGTGGTAAATGGGAATGCGCTGCCCGGGCTCATCCCAATACCCGTAGTCGGGGCGCGGGGCGCGTTGCTCTTTGCGCTCAAAAATATCCGACGACAAAATGCGCTCTTCAGTGCGCTGTGTCGTGATCATGTTGACCTTGTCGTTCATGGCGGTTGTCCTCTTTTATCGGGGTTCGACCAGCACAGCACCTTCGCTGAGCGGGCCCACATTGCGGCGGTAGAGTTGCAACCAGCCGCGGTCGAACTGCGGCGTTGGTGGCTGCCAGCTCGACGCCCGGCGATCCAGCTCCTCTTGAGAAACTTCTAAATCACAGCGGCGTGTATCCAGATCAATGGTGATGGTATCGCCGTCGTGCACCAAAGCAAGCGGTCCGAGTTCCGCGCCTTCGGGCTGCACTTCAGCCACCACCAAGCCCTTGCACACCAGACCCGAGAGGTGGCCGTCGGTGATCATGGCCACTTGCTCGGCCATGCCGGCGCCATCGAGCGCAAACACCACCTTGGAAGAGCCACCGCCCATACCGGGGCCGCCGCGCACACCCGCACCGCGGGTGACCACCACCTGGCCGGGACGGATGGTGCCGGCTTTGAGCGCCGCAATCGCCTCATCGGAGCTGGCAAAGCAAATGGCGGTGCCTGAAAAACGACGCACCTTGCGCTCGGCCACGCCGGTTTTGACGACGCTGTAACCCGGCGATAAGCTGCCGCGCAACATGGTGATGGCGGGCAGACGGGCAAAGGGTTGTGTCACGGGCCGGATCACATCGGCATCGCTCGATTGCACGCCTTGAAGGTTCTCGGCTAAGGTCTTGCCGGTGACCGTCATCACGCGGCCGTCCAGCAAATCACCTAAATTGGCCATCACCGCACGGGCGCCACCCGCCGCTTCAAACTGCTCAATGAAATGCTGACCCACGGGCCGCACCGCGGACAGCACAGGCACTTCTGAGCCGAACTGCTCGAACAGGCCGTACACATCGGTCTGGCAGCCGGATTCAGTGGCCACCGCCTGGAGGTGTTTGATGGAGTTGACCGAACCGGCGACCGCCAAAATGGTTTTGACCGCGTTGGCAAACGCTGCGGGCGTGAGGATGTCGCGCGGCTTGAGGTCCTCCAGGACCATGTCGACAATGCGCGCGCCGGCGCGCCGTGCCGCGTCGAACATGGCGTCACTGTTGGCCGCCACGGGCGTGGTGCCGGGCAAGGCCATGCCCAACGCTTCACAGGCAATATGCATGGTGTTGGCCGTGCCCATGCCCGAACACACGCCGGGACCACGGATGGCGTTTCGGCTCATGCCGATCAGCTTGTCCATCGGCAAGTAGCCCATTTGGGCATGCATGGCGCCGACAAACACATCTTCAATGTCCACATGCTCGCCCTCAAACTCACCGCTGGGCTGGTAGCCACACGCCAGCATCAGGGTGGGGATGTTGAGGCGCCCGGCGGCCATCAACTGACCGGGCACGGTTTTGTCGCATGAGGTGAGGCAAATCATGCCGTCGAGTTGCGGCCCTTCAACCGCGACCTCGATGTCGTTGGTGACCAGGTCCCGCGTGGTGAGGATGTAGGCCCCCCGCGCGCCCGCACCGATGACAAAGTCACTCGGTGCGGCTGTTCGGATTTCAAAGGGCACCGCACCCGCTGCGCGAATGGCCTCTTTCACGACCGGCACGATGCCGTCGAGGTGCGCAAAGCAAGCCGCCAGCCCCGAGGAGCTGTTGACGATGGCGATCTTGGGTTTGTCTGCATCCTCTTCAGCAATACCCAAAGCCTGCCACTGAGCGTTGCGCACCGCCCATAAATAAGAGCCGCGCGGGAAATTGCTGCGCAAAGGTTTTTTCATGTTTTTTTCAAAAAGGCTTGTGCTTTTATCTTGACATGTCTATAAATGCATTGTCAATGTGAGATTGTTTAGAAGCCACCGAGTTAGGGTAAACCTTGATAACGTCTGATGCCTGAAAAAAAGTCCAAAAAAATGGGGGCTGCCCCTCAAAAACCCCTTAAGCGGGACGCCACTGCACCGGTCAAAAAACCGCCCAAGCGGGCGGCCCGCGCCAGCGCGCCGGTGGCTGCGGGCGAAGCGAAGGTCAATCGTTATTTGGCCGCCTACGTCATGGGCATTGCCAACCGACTGGCCAACGGGGCCTCCAACTATTACCGCAGCCAATTTGATTTGGGTATGTCAGAGTGGCGCATCATGATGGCCATCGGACGCAAGTCCGGCTTGATCGTGCGTGAAGTGGCCGAGCACGCCGACATCGATTACGCCGCCGCCAGCAAAAGCTTGCGCGTGCTGCAAGCGCGTGGCTTGGTGGAGATAGAACAAACCAACAGCCGTGGGCGCGCAGCCATCGCCGGACTCACCCCAGCAGGCCAACTGATTTACCGCAAATTGCGCGAGTCTGCGCGGCGCCGTCAGCAGCGTTTGGTGTCGTCCTTCAAGCCCGCTGAGGTCGAACAGCTGTGGGCACTCCTGCACCGGCTGGAGTCCCAGATTGCGCACATGAACGCGACATGATGCTTGCCAGCCCAGAGGCCAAGCCATGCAGCATGTGGTGATCATGACAAGTAGCCTTGATTCACGCTCGCCCACAGACTCATAGCATTCATCAATTCAATACAACAAGGAGACGCACACCATGACATTTCCTCGCATTTCACGCCGTGCCTTCAACGCTTGGGC
>CANGMW010000110.1 GCA_947454695.1 Comamonadaceae bacterium
ATTGGCCGCTGACACCAATATGCAGATCGTGCAGCCGACCTCGGCCAGCCAGATCTTCCACGTGTTGCGTCGTCAGATGGTGCGCAACCTGCGCAAGCCGCTGATCATCATGACCCCCAAATCGCTGCTGCGTAACAAGGACGCGACCTCGCCGCTGTCCGAGTTCACGAAGGGCGCTTTCCAGACGGTCATCCCCGATCAGGGCAACCTCAAAGGTGACAAGGTCAAGCGCGTGGTGTGCTGCTCCGGCAAGGTCTATTACGACCTGGTCAAAAAACGCGAAGAGAAAAAACTCGACGATGTGGCCATCCTGCGCGTCGAGCAGCTCTACCCCTTCCCGCATAAAGCTTTTGCCACCGAACTCAAAAAGTTCCCCAACGCCACCGAAGTGGTGTGGTGCCAGGACGAGCCGCAAAACCAAGGGGCCTGGTTCTTTGTGCAGCACTATGTGCACGAGAACATGCTGGATGGCCAGAAGCTGGGTTATGCCGGCCGCGCTGCATCCGCATCGCCTGCCGTGGGCTATTCGCATTTGCACCAAGAGCAGCAAAAGTCGCTGGTTGAGGCCGCATTTGGCAAGCTCAAGGGTTTCATCCTGAGCAAATAAGGCAGACCATCCCCGGGTCAGGCCGCGCGCAAGTGGCTTGACCCATCCCTCAAATTAATGAGTAGCTTGTCCGAGCTGCTCACCTAAGCGTAAAGAGAGAATTGATATGGCGATCGTTGAAGTTAAAGTGCCGCAGTTGTCTGAATCCGTGGCTGAAGCCACCATGCTGACATGGAAGAAAAAAGCCGGTGAAGCGGTGACGGCGGATGAAATCCTGATTGAAATCGAGACCGATAAAGTGGTGCTCGAAGTGCCCGCTCCATCCTCCGGTGTGTTGGCCGAGATCGTGGTGGCCGACGGCGCTACTGTGGTGGCTGAGCAGTTGATCGCACGCATCGACACCGATGGCAAAACCTCTGCCGGTGCCGCTCCGGCTGCAGCCCCTGTCGCCGCGTCTGTGGCTGCACCCGTCGCAGCTGCTGCACCCATGGGTGGCTCCATGGCCGGTGTGGCCATGCCGGCCGCAGCCAAGCTGATGGCGGACAACAACCTGGCCGCCGGTTCGGTGGCGGGTTCTGGTCGTGATGGTCGCGTGACCAAAGGTGATGTGTTGTCTGCTGTGGCAGGCGGTGGCGCCAAGGCCGCAGCACCGGCTGCTATTCCCACCGGTGCGCCCACCAAGTCGCTGCCCCAAGTGGCAGCACCTGCGGTTGACTTGGGCCAACGTCCCGAGCAACGCGTGCCCATGAGTCGTTTGCGTGCCCGCGTGGCCGAGCGTTTGCTGCAATCGCAAGCAACGGCAGCCATTCTGACCACTTTCAACGAAGTGAACATGGCGCCTGTGATGGAAATGCGCAAGCGCTTCCAGGACAAGTTCGAAAAAGAGCATGGCGTGAAGATCGGCTTCATGAGCTTCTTCGTGAAAGCGGCCGTGCATGCCCTGAAAAAATACCCGGTGCTCAACGCCTCGGTCGACGGCAATGACATCGTTTACCACGGCTATTTCGACATCGGTATCGCCGTGGGTTCGCCCCGTGGTCTGGTCGTGCCGATCCTGCGAAATGCCGATCAAATGAGCTTTGCTGACATCGAGAAGAAAATTGCCGAGTTCGGTGCCAAGGCCCGTGACGGTAAGCTGAGCATGGAAGAAATGACCGGCGGTACTTTCTCTATCTCCAACGGCGGCGTCTTCGGCTCCATGCTGTCTACCCCGATCATTAACCCGCCGCAAAGCGCCATTCTGGGCGTGCATGCCACGAAGGATCGTGCTGTGGTTGAGAACGGTCAAGTGGTGGTGCGTCCGATCAATTACCTGGCCATGAGCTATGACCACCGCATCATCGACGGCCGCGAAGCCGTCTTGGGTCTGGTGGCCATGAAAGAGGCGCTGGAAGATCCGGCTCGTCTGTTGTTTGACATCTGAGGCGAACACCATGAGCAAACAATTTGATGTTGTCGTGATCGGTGCCGGCCCCGGCGGTTATATCGCCGCCATCCGTGCGGCGCAGCTGGGCATGAATGTGGCTTGTATTGACGAATGGACCAACAACAAGGGCGGTCCCGCTCCCGGGGGCACCTGTACCAATGTGGGCTGTATCCCCTCCAAAGCCTTGCTGCAGTCTTCAGAACACTTTGACCATGCCAACCACCACTTTGCCGAACACGGTATTGCGGTAACGGGCATGAGCATGGATATCGGCAAGATGGTGGCCCGCAAGGACGCTGTCGTGAAGCAAAACAACGAAGGCATTCTTTACCTGTTCAAGAAGAACAAGGTGACCTTCTTCCATGGCCGTGGCTCGTTTGTGAAAGCTGCAGAGCAAGGTTATGAGATCAAGGTGGAGGGCGCTACCCCTGAGACCCTGGTGGGCAAACACATCATTGTCGCCACCGGCTCCAGCGCCCGTGGTCTGGCCAATGCGCCTTTTGATGAAGAGAACATCCTGTCCAACGATGGCGCTTTGCGATTGGGCGCCGTTCCCAAGAAGCTGGGCCTGATCGGCTCCGGCGTGATTGGTTTGGAAATGGGCTCGGTCTGGCGCCGTCTGGGTGCCGACGTCACGATTCTGGAAGGCATGCCCACCTTCATGGCAGCTGTGGATGAGCAAATCGCCAAAGAGGCGCACAAAGCCTTCACCAAGCAGGGTTTGAAAATCGAACTCGGCGCCAAAGTGGGTGAGATCAAAAACACCAAAAAGGGTGTGAGCGTGGCCTGGACCAACGCCAAGGGCGAAGCCCAGACGCTGGACGTGGACAAACTCATTGTGTCCATTGGTCGTGTGCCCAACACCACGGGCTTGAACGCCCCGGCCGTGGGCCTGCAGCTCGATGAGCGTGGCGCCGTCGTGGTCGATGCCGATTGCCGCACCAGCCTGCCCGGCGTGTGGGCGGTGGGTGATGTGGTCCGTGGCCCGATGCTCGCGCACAAGGCGGAAGAAGAGGGTGTGGCCGTGGCTGAGCGCATCGCCGGCCAGCATGGCCATGTCAACTTCAACACCATCCCCTGGGTCATCTACACCAGCCCCGAGATTGCCTGGGTCGGCCAGACCGAGCAGCAGCTCAAGGCGTCCGGCCATGCTTATAAGGCGGGTACCTTCCCGTTCCTGGCCAATGGTCGTGCCCGCGCTTTGGGCGACACCACCGGCATGGTCAAGTTCCTGGCCGATGCCAACACTGACGAAATTCTGGGCGTGCACATCGTCGGTCCTCAGGCCAGCGAGTTGATTGCTGAGGCGGTGGTGGCGATGGAGTTCCGCGCCAGCAGCGAAGACATTGCCCGCATCTGCCACGCGCACCCCAGCCTGAGCGAGGCAACCAAAGAAGCCGCGCTGGCCGTGGACAAGCGTACGCTGAATTTCTGATGGCGGCTTTGCGACTGATACCGCTGCAGGACTTGGCGTGAATTCGGTCTCCGAGGCTTATCAAGCCGAACTCACCGCGCGGGGTTACCAAAGTGATCCCGCGCAGTTGCGTGCGGTTGAAGAACTGGAGCGCTGCGCTACGCAATGGGCGCAGTACAAAGAAAAGCGTTCCAACCGCTTGAAGAAGCTCATCAACCGCCCGGACATTCCCAAAGGGGTGTACCTGTACGGTGGTGTCGGACGGGGTAAAAGCTTTCTGATGGATTGCTTCTACAACGCGGTGCCCTTGCAGCGCAAGACCCGTCTGCATTTCCATGAGTTCATGCGCGAAGTCCACCGTGAGCTGGCCGATTTGCAGGGCACGGTCAATCCATTGGATAAGCTGGCTGAACAGATCGCGGAAAAATACAAGCTCATCTGCTTTGATGAGTTTCATGTGGCCGACATCACCGACGCAATGATCTTGCACCGGCTGCTCAACGCCTTGTTCAAAAACGGGGTCGGGTTGGTGACGACCTCCAATTTCAAGCCCGATGATTTGTACCCCAATGGTCTGCACCGGGACCGCATCCTGCCGGCGATTGCTTTGCTCAACCAGGAGCTGGTCGTATTAAATGTGGACAACGGCACCGACTACCGGCAGCGCACCTTGGAGCAAGTCAAGCTCTACCATGTGCCCCCGGGGGAAGCCGCTGACCTGGAGATGACCCAGGCCTTTGAAGCCATGGCCGCCTCGCACGACGAAGACCGCATGCTGCACATCGAGTCTCGCCAGATTCTGTCGCGCCGCCGTGCCGGGGGGGTGGTGTGGTTCGATTTCAAAACCTTGTGTGGCGGGCCTCGCTCACAAAACGATTACCTTGAAATCGCCACCCAGTTTCATACCGTGTTTCTCAGCGATGTGCCGCACATGCCGGTACGTTTAGCCTCTGAGGCACG
Source organism: Comamonadaceae bacterium (assembly GCA_947454695.1). Taxonomy (GTDB): domain Bacteria; phylum Pseudomonadota; class Gammaproteobacteria; order Burkholderiales; family Burkholderiaceae_C; genus CANGMW01. The sequence continues at coordinate 4,348 of CANGMW010000110.1, forward strand.
GCGATTCACTTGGTTGATTGATGTGCTGTATGACCGCCGTGTCAAACTCATCATGTCGGCCGAGGTCCAGGCGCCAGATTTGTACACCGAGGGACCGATGGTGCATGAGTTCGCGCGGACTGTGTCACGGATTGCGGAGATGCAGTCGCATGAGTTTCTATCCTTGGCACACAGGATGGTGGACACCAGCCTCACATGAAAGCGCTTTGCCTGATCATTGCCGGTTTGTCCTTGGTGCTGCCCTTAGCGGCGCAAGAAGCCAAAACAGCTGCCCAATTGGAAATGGATGAACACCGTTCACGTATAGCCACACAGCGTGCGCATGAAGATGCGCGGTATGCGCGACAGCGCGCTGAGTGTTACCAGCGTTTTGCGGTGAATGATTGCTTGCACAAAGCCCGTGTGAGTCGGCGTCCCCTCATAGAAGAACTCCGGCGGCAAGAAATCATCTTGAATGACGAGGAGCGTCGTCAATTGGCGTCAGAGCAGATTCAAGCGCTTGAGGACAAGCAACTCAGCAAGTCCGCTGAACGCTCCAAGCCCTGAGGGTTGGGTCGCTTCAAAGCGGCTCGAGCTTCACGATCACCAGCGACAAATTGTCGCCGCCGCCTCGGGCGCGGGAGCGTGCTTTTTCAATCAAAAATTCTGAGCACTCTCGGGCTGACAACTTGGCCAAAGCAGTACCCATTTCCGCTGAAGTGAAATAGTGCCAGACCCCGTCACTGCATGCCATGAGGCAATCGCCGGGCCGCAAGTCTGGGATGTGGTGAACGTCAAAAGGGGGGTCGTTTTCAGTGCCCAGGCAGTTCATCAAGATGTTGGACTGAGGATGCACATTGGCCTGCTCTTCAGTGATTTCACCGCGCTCGACCAGCGTTTGCACATAGGAGTGGTCCAATGTGCGTTTAATTAATCGCTCCTGGTGGTAATGGTAGATGCGCGAGTCCCCCACATGAATCCAATAGCAGTCCCCGCGGGGATTGATGAGGAATGCGGCTAGCGTGCTGTGGGGTTCTTGCTCTGCTGAAATGGCGGTCAATTTGATGACCAGGTGAGACTCCTCAATCACCTGCTTTAGAAATGCCTGAGGATCGTCCGTGTTCGGGGCATAACGGGCAAAGAGTTGTTTGGCCGTGAGGATCACTTGGTCGGATGCTTTGCGCCCGCCGCTGCGCCCGCCCATACCATCGGCCACCACGCACAAAACGCAACCGTTTTCGCGTGGGTGGCTAATCACCACGACCTGGTCTTGCTGGTACTCCCGGTCGCCTCTGTGAATGCCGGTGGCAGCGGTCAGTCGATACCCTTTAGTCATAGTCTGTAGCTCTCTTCTTCCCTGAAGTCATCTTCCATCTGGTCGTATTATCAAGGCTTGCGGCAGTTCCTGAAGCACATGAGGCATTTGATTGTTAACCGATATTTTGACCCCCCCATCCCAGATTGAAACAAAGCGTGCGCTGGATGGTGTGCTTCGCAGGACTTCGCCCTTATGAACTTGGCTGATCAGGTCGAAGCGGCCTTTGACCAACAGAGTTGGTTGGCCCAATCGGTGCCTTCTTTTTTGTCGCGCACAGGGCAAACCGACATGGCCCGAGCGGTGGCACGCACCATCAGCGAGGGCGGCGTTCTGGTCGTCGAAGCGGGCACCGGCGTTGGAAAAACTTTCGCGTACCTGGTGCCGGCCCTGCTCAGCGGGGAAAAGATCATTTTGTCCACTGCCACAAAGAACTTGCAGGACCAGCTGTTCGGGCGTGATTTACCCCGTTTGATCGCTGCTTTAGGATTGCCCGTTCAGGCGGCCTTGCTCAAAGGCCGCAGCAGCTATTTGTGTCTTCATCGGCTCTCATTGGCGCGTCAAGACCACAGCTTGTCCAGCACCTTGACAGCCAGGGCCCTAGGACGCATCGAGGTGTGGGCGCAGTCCACACGCAGCGGTGACTTGGCTGAACTGCCAGGTTTGGATGAACGCTCCCCTTTAATTCCGCTGGTCACTTCCACGCGCGACAACTGCCTGGGCGCGCCATGCCCGAGTTTTCGCAATTGCCATGTCAATCTGGCACGACGCGAGGCCATGGCCGCCGATGTGGTGGTGATCAACCACCACCTGTTTTTTGCTGATCTGGCGGTGCGCGAATCGGGCATGGCCGAGTTGCTGCCGACTGCACGCTGCGTGGTTTTTGATGAGGCGCATCAGATCAATGAAACCGGTGTTCAATTTTTAGGCCGACACCTTTCCAGTGCGCAAATTCTGGAGTTCGGCCGCGACATGTTGGCTTGTGGCCTTCAGCAGGCGCGCGGTCTGGTCGATTGGGCTCACAACGCGTCGGTTCTGGAGCGTGCGGCGCGCGATTTGCGCTTATGTGTGGGCAAGACCGCCCCAGGCGCCAAGCTCAATTGGACCGAGGACGTACCCCAGGGTGTGGATGCCTTCGCTTGGCAGGAGGCTTTAGAGCAACTGGCCAACGCGGCCACCCAGGCCCACGAAGGCCTGATCCGCGTGCAAGAAATCTCACCTGACTTGGTGCGGCTGGCTGAACGGGCGCGGGAAATACTGCAGCAGATTGATTTTTTCCGACAAGCCTGCGCAGATGGTTCGGTGCGCTGGGTCGATGTCGGCACGCACCTGAGATTGGTGGAGTCCCCCTTGGACATTGCGCAAGCTGTTCAAGAAAAACTGTTGGTCGCGCCCGTGGCCGATGCTTCGCCCAAGTCTTGGATTTTCACTTCCGCCACACTTGGTGACGAAGCCAGCCTGCGGTGGTTCACGGAACCCTGTGGCTTGGACCATGCCACCGTATTACGCGTACAAAGCCCATTTGACTATCCCAACCAGGCGGCAGTGTTTGTGCCCCGGGGTTTGGCTAAGCCTGCAGACCCGCGACACAGCGAGGAGGTGGCCGCGTTGGTGGCCAAACTGAGCCTGCCTTTAGGTGGAAGAACCTTGGTGTTGACCACCACTTTGCGGGCCTTGCGCGCCATCAGCGAAGCCCTCCAAAGTCACTTATCGGCCACGTCCAGCCTGGAAGTGTTGTCACAAGGTCAGCTTCCAAAACGTGAATTGATGGCGAGATTTTTGCAAGGCCATCACGATGGTCAAAGGGGCTGCGTGTTGGTGGCTTCTGCATCGTTTTGGGAAGGGGTGGACATTCCCGGCGACGCTTTGCAGATGGTGGTGATTGACAAATTGCCGTTTCCTCCGCCCAACGATCCCTTGGTTCAAGCCAGGACGCGAAGGCTGGAGGCCACTGGGCGCAGCCCGTTCAACGATTACTTCATACCGGAGGCTGCTGTGGCCCTTAAGCAGGGCGCTGGGCGCCTGATTCGGCGCGAAACCGACTCAGGGCTCTTGGTGATATGCGACATGAGATTGGCCACCATGGGCTATGGACGCCGCTTACTAGCGGCATTACCGCCGATGCGACAACTCAAGTCTGAAGACGAGGCGCTGGATTATTTGGGCACGCTCACCAAAGCTTCCACCACGGATCCGACTTCGTTTTGAAACCGGAAGTGAGGTATTCGCTTTGCGGGTAGTTCAGCTCAAGCACGCGCTTGGCATCATCGCGCTGCTGCGGCATGCCTAAAGATTCGTAGCATTTGTACAAAATGAAGAGGGCGTCTTCCAGCACAGGGGCATCGTTGTAGTCCAACAGCGCCTGTTGCACACGGTTAATGGAAGCCAGGTAGGCGCCACGTGAGTAGTAGTAGCGCGCGACATGAACTTCGTATTGAGCCAACAAATTGACGATGTAGCCCATCCGCTGCTTGGCGTCCAAAGCGTAGCGTGAGCTGGGGAAACGGATCACCACTTCTTTGAATGAGGCAAAAGATTCTTTGGCAGCCTGCTGGTCACGCTCGGACAGATCCTGGCGAGTGAACCACGAGAAGAGTCCCAAATC
>CANGMW010000111.1 GCA_947454695.1 Comamonadaceae bacterium
GCATTCGCCTGCATGCCGTGCCCGACACCTTGAACACGCGCTTCTTGGGAAGGCGTGTCTATGAGTGCCAACAGGGATACGCCAAAGGGGAAGAGATGGGCTGGTTTCATCATGGCTCCACGCTGATCCTGCTGGTGCCGCCGGGCTATGAACGCCTGCCGGATTGGCAAGAGGGCGACCGCATTCAAATGGGCCGCGCCCTGTTTCAGCGTCGCGACCGTCAACAGACTGTCGTCTAAGCTTCACACGCCTTTCACGAAGATTTGAAACACTGCTGTCACAACATTGGACAGGAGTGACGTCATGCGCATTACAGTGATGGGAACGGGTTATGTCGGATTGGTCACCGGCGTGTGTCTGGCAGAGCTGGGCAATGATGTCGTGTGCTACGACATCGACGCTGAAAAAATCCGGCATATCAATGCCGGCCATTGCCCCATTTATGAACCCGGCCTGGATGACATGGTGGTGCGCAACCGCGGCTTGGGTCGCTTGAAGTTCAGCGCGGATGTAGCCGACAGCGTGCAGCACGGCGACATCATTTTCATTGCGGTGGGCACCCCGTCCGATGCACAGGGCCGCGCCGAGTTGAGTTATGTGCTGTCCGTCGCGCGCAACATCGGGCAGTGGATGCGCTCACCCAAAGTGATCGTGGACAAATCCACCGTGCCGGTGGGCACAGCTGAAAAAGTGGAGGCCTTGATCGCGCAAGAATTGGAGCGACGTGGTCTGACAAGCACCGCGGGTCAGCAGGCGCATGACTTGTCTTACTGCGTGGTGTCTAACCCGGAATTTTTGAAAGAGGGCGCGGCCATTGCCGACTTCATGCGGCCTGACCGCATCGTCCTGGGTGTCGATCCGGGCCCCTATGCAGCGCAGGCCCAGGAGATGATGCAACGGCTGTACGCACCGCTTAACCGCCACCACCAGCGCACTTACGTGATGGGTCGCCGCGCGGCGGAGTTCACCAAGTACGCGGCCAATGCGATGCTGGCCACGCGCATCTCTTTCATGAACGACCTGGCTAATTTGGCCGAGCGGCTGGATGTGGACATTGAGCAAGTGCGAACCGGCATTGGTTCCGACCCCCGTATCGGTTTTAGCTTCCTGTATGCCGGCACCGGCTACGGTGGGTCGTGTTTCCCCAAAGATGTCCAGGCGCTGCAAAACATGGGCATTGATGCAGGCTACCCGCTGCGCTTGCTCAGCGCAGTTGAAGACATCAATCAGCTTCAGAAACTGCGACTGGTGGACAAGCTGACTGCCTTGTACGGCGAAGAATTGAAAGGGCTGACTTTTGCCCTGTGGGGTCTGAGCTTCAAGCCCAACACCGACGACGTGCGTGAAGCACCCAGCTTGTTGCTGGTGCAAGAGCTGACGCGTCGTGGCGCGCGGGTGCGTGCGTATGACCCGGTGGCGGGTCAGGCAGCGTGCGAGGCCCTCAGAAACGACCTGGGTTCAGATGTGTTCAACCAGCAGTTCACGCTGGTTGAAGAACCCTACCAAACGCTGCAAGACTGCGTGGCTTTGTTGATTGCAACGGAATGGCAGGCTTTTCGCACACCCGACTTCGAACGCATGAAGGGGTTGCTGCGTGACCAGCGCATTTTCGATGGCCGCAATATGTACGAACCGGAGTTGATGAAACAGCAGGGCCTGGACTACCACGGCATCGGCCGCATCGCGCGTGTTCTACCTGAGCCGAAGCTCCAGGCTGATCAAACCGCTGTGGAGCGTCTTGTGCGCGCATGAAAGCGCCAGGCGATCAGCAGCATGCCAGCGCTGATCCACACCCCCAGCACGCTGCTGATCGTGAAAAATGACAAGTTCATGGCCATCAGCGCGCTGTACACCAACATCATGGCCATCACACTGAGGTTTTCGTTCAGGTTTTGAATGGCGATGGACTGACCGGCGGTGAGAAGCTGGCAACCGCGATGTTGCAGCAAGGCGTTCATCGGCACCACAAAAAAGCCGCCGCATGCCCCTACCGCCACCATCATGCCCACCGCCACGCCGGGGTGATGGATCCAGTTCATGCTGGGCATGGCGATGCCCAGCAACAATCCCAAGGGCAAGACTTTCCAGGCGCCGCCCAGCGAGATGAAGCGGGCGGCCAAATAGGCACCCAACACCACGCCCACCGCCACAGCGCCCTGCAAATAGGCAGCACGGTCCAGACTCATCCCCAAGTGCGATTGCGACCACTGCAGCACCAGCAACTGCATGGTGGCGCTGACACCCCAAAACAGCGTGGTGACGCCCAACGACATACCCGCTTCGGTGTCAGACCACATGCGCTTTTGATGGACAAAGGTTTGCTTTAATAAAGTCCAGGGGTGGATCGGCACATGGGGGTAGGTGATGTCGCGGCCGCGAACCCAATAGTTCAGCCCGAGCGCAGCGAGGTAACACAACACCGTGAATCCCAAGGAGCCGCTGAGCTGGGAGTCCGCATGCAGCAAAGAGCGCAGGCCTTGCGACAAAGCGCTCACCGTGAAATAGTCGCTGATGAGGTAACCCCCCAGCATGATACCCAGCACGGCGGCTCCCACCGTGCTGATTTCAATCCAGCCGTTGGCGTGTACCAGACGGCTAGCTGGCGCAATTTCTGTGATGAAGCCGTACTTGGCCGGTGCATACAGCGCCGCTCCCAAACCCACCACCATCATGGCGGGGATCACCGGCAAGCCCATGAGCATGCCTAAACACCCCAAGCCCTTGATCGTATTGGCCACCAGCATCACGCGGGGTTTGGACCACCGATCTGCCAGCACGCCCACCACGGGCGCGGTGATCACGTAAAACGTGGTGAAGCTGAACTTGATGAGCGGAATCCACCAGCCGGCACCGCCTTGTTCAATGTGCAAGGCAATGGCAATGAGCAGCAGCGCGTTGTCGGCCAGGCCGGAGACAAATTGCGCAGCGATCAAACGGTAAAAGTTGATACCCATAGAGAATGAAATGCGTGGATCAGGGCGAAGGAAACGAAATACACCCCCGTTCAGCCAAGGACGGTCGGCATATAAGAAGGGATAAAGAGGAAGGCCCAATGGCGATTGCGACCACAACTGCGCCAGACCTTTACTTGTTTGGCCGAGTGATGCTAGCCAAGGTTTGTGACGCTAACGTGACCTTGTGGTCAATGACAGTTATAAGGTGCCAGCTTGTCGGCGCCAATGGGGTGCCACCCATAACAGCCCTAGTTACTAGTCGCCGAACACCACACTTCAAGCCCATAGATGCGTTTGATGTCTTTGGCGGCAACCAATTTATGGTGCAAGGCTATCTATTCGCTGGTTGATTTTTATTTCATCTTGGTCAGTCGAAGCAGACCTGGTGGTTTGAGTGACCATTCAAATTGGTCTTCCAAAAAAACACACGTTTGATTTGCGCATCGTTTTAACTCGGCGAACGGACCCTGTGTTTGTCGAGGCTGAATTTGAAATTAAAAAATAATTTTGAAAAATTTAATAAAACCATATGTTGGACAGCGTACAGAAAATAACCGAATAACAACTTAAGTTGTCGATGTGGCGCACTGGCCCACGTATAAACACATGTCCCAATCAACTGTTGGTCGCACCTTGAATGCTGAAAAATTTTCTGTGATTTTGATGGAGTCCATCAAGATGAAGTACGGGAGTCTGATCCCCAGCACTCGTCTTGCGGATGAGCTTTGCAAAGTTTCGGGCGGCGAACTGTCGCTCTCCTCTGAAGCGGTAAGGAAGTGGCTACGCGGAAAATCCGTGCCCAGAGGTTTGGCGCTGGTGGCTTTAGATGATTTGCTAGGTGATTATTTTCTTAACAAAAGAAAGTTGAGTAAGCCCGGCAGTGCACTCTTCGCGTCGCTTGAAGGCATGAACACGCAGGACTTGATTGATGTGCAAAGAGCAATTGCTGCGCAGTTGGAAAATTCCTACATCCAAGCCACCACAGAGGATAAAAAAACCATTTCTAAGGATGGTGGGAAATGAGTTGGCATGTTGTTTACACCAAGCCTAAACAAGAGTTGAGGGCCCAAGAAAATTTAACCAATCAGAGGTTCGAAACTTTCTTGCCAATGATCTCCTTAGAAAAGATTCGGCAAGGGGCGATAGCCCGTGTGACTGAGCCTCTTTTCAGTCGGTACCTTTTTGTGCAACTTAAATTGGACAGTGATGCCTGGGGCTGTATTCGTTCCACGGTCGGTGTGTGCACGATTTTGACCTCCGGGGGGGGGCCAACCGCCGTTCCAGAGGGCTTGGTTGAGGCTCTGATGGAGACGCAAGCCGCACTCAAGAATGCCGGTGTTCAGAAAGACGGACTTCAACGGTTGCTTCAGGCGGGTCATGAGGTGCTCTTTACGCAAGGGCCATTGAAGGGAATGCGCGGGATCTTCCAGCAGCACGATGGTGAAGCGCGCGCCATGGTGTTGATTGAGATCATGAGTCGACCACAAAAAGTCACCACCGATGTGGCTTGCCTCATACCCGCGCCGGTCTGAATGAGATAAATCGCCAGATTTTTTATTCTGGCTTGTAGGGTGTTTTTGTCAGTATCTGGGACATGTCGAAATGTCCTGCGGTAGCCTGCATGAATGCTTTTCATAGGTTTCGTAACGTATTTATTCCTCTCCGTGATGGCAAAACTATGCTGAACAAGTCTTCTTCAATCAAAGGGTTAATTGCAATCGTGATGACCCTGTCGATCGAGTTGCTAGTCCCTGGGTGCAGTTACGCGCCAGGTCAATCGATCAGCCATTATTTGGAGGATGTGCAGCCGACAACTTCGTCTGAGCTGTCTGGCACGCCGAATTTGTCGGAATCTGACCTCATTCAAATCACCCCCGAGTTGGTGCGTAAGTTGCGCACAACGCGCGTAGCAACTATTTCTCAGGGCCTGAAGTCACTGCTGGGCAAGCCGGTGCCTTATGTAATTGGTGTGGGTGATGTGATCAACATCACCGTTTGGGACCATCCAGAGCTAGCCTTGCCACCCGCTGGCAGTCTTGGTGTGACCACGGACACCACAAGCCTTTCGGCGGTTGGCAACGGTTACAACGTAAATGCACAAGGCAATATTCAGTTCCCCTACGTTGGTGTGCTGCAGGTGCTGGGGTTATCAGAAGATGCCGTGCGTCAAGTGGTTGCTAGCCGACTCGCCGAGTACCTGAAGGATCCCCAAATTACGGTTCGTATTCAGTCCTACCGAAGCGGGCGTGTCTATATTGATGGCGAAATTCGCAATCCGGGTCTTCAGACCATGAATGACTTGCCCATGACGCTGCCTGAAGTCATTGGACGGGCTGGCGGATACACCAACCTGGCCGATACGACGTCTATTGCATTGACTCGCCAAGGCGTGAGCGTCAACATCAGCTTGCCCCTGTTGATTGAAAACGGCATCAGCCCCAATGACATTTTGCTGGCTAACGGAGACTTGATACGCGTGATGTCCAGGGAAGAATCAAAGATTTTTGTCTTAGGCGAAGTGTCTCGGTTGGCCGCACAAACGTTGCGTCATGGCAGGTTGACTTTGGGCGAGGCATTGGGTGAGGCGGGCGGGGTGAGTCAGACATCAGGCGATCCCAAGCAAATTTACATCGTCAGGGCCGCCAATACCGACAAGCCTGAGATCTACCACTTGGATGCGCGGTCGCCCGCAGCGTTTGTTCTGGCCGAGGCGTTCGATTTGAAGGCACGTGATGTCATCTATGTCGATCCTGCACCCTTGGTTCGTTGGAACCGCGTGATCAGTCTCATTCTTCCAAGCGCTCAGGCTGCGGCCACCACACGATCTGCTGTGAACTGATGAACAGAATTCTGCTGGTTTGTATCGGCAACATCTGCCGTAGTCCCATGGCACAAGCCGTCATGGCCAGAAGGCTACCTCACTATGTGATCGATTCTGCGGGACTGGACGCCATGATCGCGCATCCCGCAGACCCTATGGCGGTTGATGTGACATCGGATCAGGGGTTTCCCATCATCGAACACCGTGCCCAGCAAATCACCAATTGGATGTGCAACGCCAGCGATTTAATTCTGGTCATGGACAGGGCGCAAAAAGCAGCCGTGGAGCAGCAATTCCCGCAGTCCCGTGGCAAGGTTTTCCTCTTGGGTCACTACCTCAGCGCTGAAATTGCCGATCCCTATGGGCAGGATAAAAAAATATTTGGATCAACGCTCGATCTGATTGTTCAAAGCGTTGACCGATGGATACCTCGCATAGAAAAAATAAATTAACACGTGGTTTTTAGTCCGTATATGAACTTACCTTCCGCCAACCAGCAGCCTCCCAGCAATACCAATTACTCTGCGAACGATGAACAGAGCATCAATTTTCTGGAGCTTCTAGACATTTTGATCGTACAGCGCTGGGTAATTGCAGCCGTGATGGCTGTTGTTCTGACCTTGAGCATTGGCTATGCATTTCTGGCAACGCCCGTGTATTTGGTCAACACACTCATCCAAGTTGAAGAGAGCAGGGGAGACCCGCTGAAGTCCTCGCTTGCCGAAGCTTCAAACTTGTTTGACATCAAGTCACCCGCTACGGCGGAAATTGAAATTTTGCGATCCCGCTTGGTTGTCGGTCAGGCAGTTTCCAATTTGCAATTGGATCTGACAGTCACCCCTAAATATCTGCCGCTGATAGGTGCTTGGCTTGCCCATGGAACGCAACAAGTGTCCCAGCCAGGTTTTCTTGGCTTGTCTGGTTATGTTTTTGGTTCGGAGTCCATCAAAATTGGTCGGTTTGAAGTGGCGCCTGGACTAGAAGACCTCGAGTTTTCTGTCGTTCTGACTGACTCCGGGTATGCGCTGCGCTCGCCCAATGGAAAACTGCTCACTGATGGAAAGTTTGGACAGGAGATTAAATTCAAGGTTGATGATTTTTCTGGGGAAATCATGGTGCTCAGTGCCGAGGGTAAAACCGGCGCTGAATTTTTTATCTCCAGACATGCCCATTTGGAAGTGACACAAAAGCTTCAAAAAATCATAAAAATTGTTGAACAAGGTAAGCAGTCCGGGGTATTGATGTCTACTTTGGAAGGCACCAACCCCTTAAAAATCACAGCTATCCTCAACGAAATTGCCGCTCTTTATGTTCGACAAAACATCGAGAGAAAGTCTGCTGAAGCCAAAAAATCACTGGCATTCTTAGACGCTCAGTTGCCACAAATTAAAGCGCAACTGGAAAGCGCCGAATCCCGGCTCAATGATTTCAGACAGCGACACGGCACGTTTGATCTGGACAGCGAAGCCAAGTCTATGCTGGACCGCGTCGTCACCTTAAAGCTCAAGCTGATAGAAGCCAATGCAAAGCGCGACGAGCTGACCATTCGCTTTACCAGCAAGCACCCCAATGTGTCGGCAATCGACCGTCAAATAAAAGACTTGCAGTCGCAAATTGCAGAGTTGGGCAAAGGATTTAAAAATTTACCGACGACCGAACAAGAAATTTTTCGCCTGACGCGCGATGTAAAAGTCAATGCACAGCTTTATACAAACTTGCTAGACAGCGTCCAGCAACTCCGCTTAGCCAAAGAAGGCAAGATTGGTAACGTTCGTGTAGTGGACACTGCAGCGCTGCCGGTTCGACCTGTGAAACCTGCCAAAGACTTGGTCATCAGCTTGGCTGCGGTGTTGGGTTTAATTGCAGGCATTGGCCTTGCGTTTTTGCGAAACAGCTTGCACCAAGGGATTAAAAACGCAGACGAGATCGAGCACAAGTTGGGGCTCAATGTGTTCGCCACTGTTCCACACTCAGCAAAGCAACGCGAGATCTCTCATGACCAACAATCGTCTGAAGAGCATTTGCTGGCGGTAAACAGTCCAAACGATTTAGCGATCGAGAGTTTGCGCAGTTTGAGAACCACCTTGCAGTTTGCCATGCTGGACGCAGACAGCAATGTGTTGCTCATCACAGGCGCTACGCATGGAGTGGGTAAATCTTTTACTGCAGCCAACTTCTCAGCATTGCTGGCGACTTCTGGCAAGCGCGTGCTGTTGGTCGACGCTGACATGCGCAAAGGCACTCTGCATCAGTATTTTGGTATTGAGCGTGGGTTGGGCTTGAGTGATTTGATGGCCGGTAGTCAAACCTTTGACTTCGTTAAGCACCAGAACATCATCTCTAATCTTGATTTACTGACCACCGGAACTTTGCCACCTAATCCGGCAGAGTTGTTGATGACTAACGCA
>CANGMW010000112.1 GCA_947454695.1 Comamonadaceae bacterium
TAGAAGTCGTTACCTTCACGGGTACGCTCACCCACACCAGCGAACACGGACAGACCGCTGTGCGCCTTAGCGATGTTGTTGATGAGTTCCATCATGTTCACGGTCTTGCCCACACCGGCACCGCCGAACAGACCGACCTTGCCGCCTTTGGCAAACGGGCACACCAGGTCAATCACCTTGATGCCGGTTTCCAGCAGTTCTTGCGAGGGGCTCAGTTCGTCGTAAGTCGGGGCTTTGCGGTGGATTGAAGCGGTTTGCTCCTGGCTCACCGGACCACGCTCGTCGATGGGCGTGCCGAGCACGTCCATGATGCGGCCCAGCGTGGCTTTGCCCACGGGCACCGTGATTTGCGAACCGGTGTTGTACACCACCAAACCGCGACGCAGGCCGTCGGAGGAGCCGAGCGCAATGGTACGCACGATGCCGTCGCCGAGCTGCTGCTGCACTTCCAAGGTCAGCGGAGAGCCTTCCATTTTGAGCGCGTCATACACGCGGGGCATTTGGTCGCGGGGGAACTCAACGTCCACCACGGCACCGATACACTGAACAATTTTTCCTTGGGCTTGCATTTTTCGCTCCAATAATATTTTGAATTCGATCAACCGCTGATGGCGGCTGCACCAGACACGATTTCAGACAGCTCTTTGGTAATTGCAGCCTGGCGGGTCTTGTTGTAAACGAGCTTGAGTTCGCCAATGACGTTGCCGGCATTGTCGGTAGCAGCTTTCATAGCCACCATGCGCGCGGCGTGTTCGGAGGCCATGTTTTCGGCCAGCGCCTGGAACACCAGCGCCTCCACATAGCGCACCAGCAAATCGTCGATCACGGTTTGTGCGTCGGGCTCATAGAGGTAGTCCCAGGAGTGAGTCACCCCCTCGGCTTTACTTTGAGCTTCCATCTTGGCAGCCGACAGCGGCAACAATTGCTCAACCACCGGGTCTTGCTTCATGGTGCTGACAAACTTGTTGTAGCAAAGGTAGACCGAATTCACTTCGCCTTTGACATACGCGTCCAGCAACACCTTCACCGGACCAATCAGCTTGTCCATATGCGGACGGTCACCCAGGTGGGTGACATGCGACACCACTTTGGCGCCCACACGATTGAGAAAACCCAGGCCTTTGCTGCCCACCGCCACCGCTTGCGTGGTCTGACCCGCCGTTTGCGTTTCACGCAATTTGGCGGTGACTTGACGCAGCAAGTTGGTGTTGAGACCGCCGCACAAACCTTTGTCGGTGCTCACCACAATCATGCCCACCGACTTGCCGTCGTTGGTCTTCATGAAGGCGTGCACATACTCAGGATTGGCTTTGCCCAAGTTGGTGGCAATGTCCCGGATCTTGCTGCTGTAGGGGCGGGCAGCGCGCATACGCTCCTGCGCCTTGCGCATTTTGGAGACCGAGATCATTTCCATGGCCTTGGTGATCTTCTTGGTGTTTTCCACCGATTTGATCTTGGTGCGTAATTCCTTACCCGCTGCCATCAGAGGCTCCTTGTGATCAGGTGGAAATCAAGCAAACGATTTTTTGAACGCAGTCACGGCGGCAGTCAGTTCTGCCTCAGCGTCTTTGTCCAATGCCTTGGTGTCTTCAACTTTGGCGAGCAAAGCGGCGTGCTTGTCTTTGAGGTAAGACAACAGGCCAGACTCGAATGCCAAAATTTTCTTGACGTCCACATCGTCCATATAGCCCTTGTTCACAGCGAACAAGGAGGCGCTCATGGCGCTGATGGACATGGGGCTGTACTGCTTTTGCTTGAGCAACTCGGTCACGCGGGCACCGCGGTCGAGCTGCTTGCGGGTGGCTTCGTCCAGATCGGAAGCGAACTGCGCAAACGCGGCCAATTCACGGTACTGGGCCAAGTCGTTACGGATACCGCCGGACTGGCCTTTGACCACTTTGGTCTGAGCGGCACTACCCACGCGCGACACGGAAATACCGGCGTTAATGGCAGGGCGAACGCCCGCATTGAACAGCGAAGTTTCCAAGAAGATCTGGCCGTCAGTAATAGAAATCACGTTGGTCGGCACGAAAGCAGACACGTCGCCGGCTTGCGTTTCGATGATCGGCAGTGCCGTCAGCGAACCGGTCTTGCCTTTGACGGCGCCTTTGGTGAAGGCTTCCACGTATTCGGCATTCACGCGGGCTGCGCGCTCGAGCAAACGGCTGTGGAGATAGAACACGTCGCCAGGGTATGCTTCGCGGCCCGGCGGGCGGCGCAGCAACAAGGAAACCTGACGGTAAGCCACGGCTTGTTTGGACAAATCGTCGTACACGATCAGGGCGTCTTGGCCACGGTCGCGGAAGTATTCGCCCATCGTGCAACCCGAGTAGGCTGACACGTACTGCATAGCGGCAGATTCAGAAGCGGAGGCCGCCACGACGATGGTGTATTCCATCGCGCCGGCTTGCTCCAAAGCACGCACCACGTTTTTGATCGACGAGGCTTTTTGGCCAATCGCGACGTAAACGCAGGTCATGTTCTGACCTTTTTGGTTGATGATCGCGTCGATGGCCACGGCGGTTTTGCCGGTCTGACGGTCGCCAATGATCAACTCACGCTGACCACGGCCGATCGGCACCATGGAGTCGATCGACTTCAAGCCGGTCTGCATGGGCTGGTCCACGGATTTACGTGCGATCACGCCCGGGGCCACTTTTTCGATCACGTCGGTCATCTTGGCGTTGATCGGGCCTTTGCCGTCGATCGGCTGACCCAGCGCATTGACCACACGGCCAATCAGCTCGGGGCCCACGGGCACTTCCAGAATACGACCGGTACATTTGACCGTGTCGCCTTCGGAGATGTGCTCGTATTCACCCAAAATCACGGAGCCAACAGAGTCGCGCTCCAAGTTCAGCGCCAGGCCATACGTGGGCAAGCCATCGCTGCCAGCGGGGAATTCCAACATCTCGCCTTGCATCACATCGGACAAACCGTGGATGCGGACAATACCGTCGGTCACCGAAATCACGGTACCTTGATTGCGGACATCCGCGTGAGCCGACAGGCCTTCAATGCGGCTCTTGATCAGTTCAGAAATTTCTGCGGGATTGAGTTGCATGACTCTTTCCTTCTTTCTTTGGTTAGACAGTCACAACGCAGGCCAAGCCTTACGAGGTGAGCGCCACTTTCATTTGTTCCAGACGGGCCTTGACGGATGTATCAAGAACCTCATCACCCACCACCACACGAATGCCGCCGATCAGTTCGGGTTGCAACTCAACCGTCACGTTCAGCTTGCGGCCAAAACGCTTTTCCAGCGTTGCAGCCACATCGGCCAGCGCCGCCCCGTCAATCGGAAAGGCACTGTGAACCACAGCATCTGAGGAGCCGCTTTGAGCGTTCTTCAATGCGCGGAATTGCGTTGCAATTTCCGGCAGTGCACTCAAACGCCCGTTGTCGATCACGGTGCGCAAAAAGTTTTTAGCCTGGTCGCTCAGGGCTGCCTTGGCAACTCCGGTGACCAGATCAAATACTTGTGCAGACGTCGTCTTAGGGCTGTCTGCAAACTGCAGCAACTGGGCATTGGCCGCAATGGCAGCCAATTCATCGAGCCAGAGGGACGCGGCCGACAGGTCTTTGGCCGACGCCTTGAACAAGGCATCCGCATAAGGCCGGGCAATAGTGGCGAGTTCAGCCATGTCGTCCTCTTACAGCTCGGTTTTCAGGCGGCCCAGCAGGTCCGCATGAACGCCAGCGTTGACTTCCTTGCGAAGAATCTGCTCAGCACCTTTGACAGCCAATGCGGCGACTTGCTCACGCAACGTCTCACGGGCTTTCACAGTTTGCTGTTCCGCTTCAACCTTGGCAGCAGCAATGATCTTGTTGCCTTCTTCGGTTGCTTTGGACTTGGCTTCTTCAACAATAGCCTGCGCGCGACGCTCAGCGTCAGCCAGACGGACGGCGGATTCACTGCGTGACTTGGCCAGCTCATCTTCCACGCGCTTGTTAGCGCTGGCAAGCTCAGACTTGGCTTTGTCCGCGGCAGAAAGGCCGTCGGCGATTTTCTGCGCACGCTCGTCCAGTGCTTGTGCGATGGGGGGCCACACGAATTTCATCGTGAAGAACACCAGCACAAAAAACACGACCAGCTGCGCGAAGAATGTTGCGTTAATACTCACAACAACACCTCTCTAAGTTATGAAAGGCGAGGAATTACTTCAGCACGAAGGGGTTGGCGAACGCAAACATCATGGCGATACCAACGCCAATCAGGAAAGCGGCGTCAATCAGACCGGCCAGCAAGAACATTTTGGTTTGCAGTTCGTTCATCAGCTCAGGCTGACGAGCTGCGGACTCGAGGTATTTGCTGCCCATGATGCCGATACCGATACAAGCGCCAACAGCGCCCAAGCCAATGATCAGACCAGCGGCCAATGCGACAAAACCGAGAACGTGTTCCATTTAGAGCTCCTATGGATTTAAAGTTAACAAAAAAACAAAAACGAAAGACAAAACCACTCAGTGATGATCGTGCGCTTGGCCAACATAGACCAAGGTGAGCATCATGAAAATAAAGGCCTGAAGTGCGACGATCAGAATGTGAAAGAGCGCCCAACCCGTACCCGCCACCACATGACCCAGCCACAAAGCAATGCCCGTGGCCGAACCGAATCCGACCGCACCCATGAGCGCAATCAGCATGAACACCAGCTCGCCAGCGTACATATTGCCGAACAACCGCATGCCGTGCGACACAGTCTTGGCGGTGAACTCGATCAATTGCATGGCGAGGTTGAGCACGCCCAAAATCAATGCAAAGACCGGATTTTTACTGGTGCCAAAGGGCGCGCAAACCAATTCATGCGCCCAGCCACCCAAACCTTTAATTTTGATGTTGTAGTACAGGCAGACCAGCAACACCGCGGTGGACATGCCCAGCGTGGAGGAGAGATCGGCTGTAGGCACCACGCGGAAGTAATGGATCGTGTGATCCAGGCCCGTAGCACCAAAGACCATGTGGAACAAATCAACCGGCAAGAAGTCCATGGAGTTGAGCAAGAACACCCAAACAAACACGGTCAAAGCCAAGGGGCCAACAAACTTGCGGGACTGGGCGTTGTGCACGATGCCTTTGGCCTGGTTGTCCACCATTTCGAGCAAAATTTCGACAGCAGCCTGCATACGGCCGGGAACCCCAGACGTGATGCTGCGCGCCACGCGCCACATGAAAAACAGACCCAATGAGCCCAGCAAAATGGACCAGAACAGCGAGTCCAGATTCAGCACAGAGAAGTCAATGACGCCCACTTGCTTGTGGGTTTGCAGGTGCGTCAGATGGTGACCAATGTACTCGCCAGCCGTTGGGCCAGCGTTTGCAGCATGTTCTACGGTTTCAGCAGTCATCTCTTACTCTTATTTAAGAACTTGAACGGTACCGGCACCCTTACGACGGAATGCCAACGCCACCCAATACACTTTCATCGTCACCACCAAGCCGACCAGCAAACCCGGCCAGCTCAGCGCCTCAATCAGTTTCGGTGCCGCCACCAACATGGCCACCGTTAATGCAATCTTGACGACTTCCCAAAAGAAGAAGCCAAACACTGCCGCCCCCGCATTCACCGATGACAACCGACCCGTCATACCCCGTGCAAACAAGGCGGCCGGCATTGCCACAGACAGCGAACCATACGCAACCGAGCACACCAGAGAGGCCTTGCCTGACCAGATCCACACGCCTAAGGCGAGAACCAAGCCAACCAACAGCTGCCCCAACACCACCCACCAAGGCGACAGCGAAGGACTCCGCGCTCTCAAAGCCTGCGCCTCTTCGGCGTTTAAGGGGGTGAACTCCGGCTCGACCCAGTCGTCAGCCTGCTGCTTGTGCGTCACGGGTGCCATTGTCGACATCTCAAATTACACCCAGGTTACAAACAGCGTGTGTCACAAAGCCTTCGATTATACGTAGAAACCCCAGCCTTTTGGCCACCTATTTCAGAAGATTCATAAAAACACCGGGCCGGTAGATGCACCGAGCCGCTCACATGGCCCGCAATGCGACAATTCAGGCATGACCGTCACGCCGCCTATTCCACCTTCACGCACCGATTCCCTGATCGAGTACCCCTGCCGCTTCCCCATCAAGGTCATGGGCGTGAAGACCGAGGGCTTGGTTCAGGCCATTACCCTGATCGCGCGTCAGTTCGATCCCGAGTTCGATGCCGCTACGGTGGAACTGCGCGAGAGCAAGGCCGGCAACTACTTGGGTGTGACCATCACCATCACAGCCACGAGCCGCGAGCAACTCGACGAGTTGTACCGCACGCTGTCTACCCACCCCATGGTCAGGGTGGTACTTTGAGCCTGCCGTGACGTTTCAGTGCGCTAATTTGGGTCGGGTGGACTATGTGCCCACCTTTGAAGCGATGCAGACGTTCACAACGCAACGCACGGATTTAACCCCGGACGCGCTCTGGGTGTGCGAGCACTCACCTGTCTTTACGCAGGGATTGGCTGGCAAATCTGAACATGTGCTCTTGGCTGGCGACATCCCGGTCGTCGCGAGCAACCGGGGCGGGCAAGTCACTTACCACGGGCCCGGGCAGGTCGTCGCCTACCCGTTGCTGGACCTCAAGCGCGCGGGTTACTTTGTCAAAGAGTATGTGTACCGCCTCGAGGAGGCGGTGATTAAATCACTGGCCCATTGGGGCGTGACCGGCCACCGCGTGACGGGGGCCCCCGGTATTTATGTCCGGTTAGACGACCCGGGATCGCATCGCCCGCTGGCGCAACGCCCCCAACAGAGCACGCTGGGAATTTCGCCCGAATTTTCAGGGCTGGGCAAGATCGCGGCTTTGGGCATCAAGGTCAGCCGGCACTGCACCTACCATGGCGTGGCGCTCAATGTAGCCATGGATTTAGAACCTTTCTCGCGCATCAACGCCTGCGGCTATGCCGGGCTTCAAACGGTTGACCTTTCTACAATAGGCGTGCAGATCAGCTGGCAAGAAGCTGCTGACGTGTTGAGCCAAAAGCTCCTGATTTACTTGGCCCCTTAAGCACACGACTGATTGCTCCGCACACCATGACCACTAGCGACCCTACTTCCCGCACCGTTCGCGACGCGCAAAGCGTTGAAACCTACGACGCGTCGGCCAAACAAAAAGCGGCCGCCAAGCTCTCGCGCATTCCTATCAAGGTGCAAGCCGGTGAAGTGCTGAAAAAACCCGACTGGATTCGCGTCAAGGCTGGCTCCGCCTCAACCCGGTTTTATGAAATCAAGGACATCCTGCGCAGCAACAAGCTGGTGACGGTATGCGAAGAAGCCAGCTGCCCCAACATCGGCGAATGCTTTGGCAAAGGCACTGCAACCTTCATGATCATGGGCGACAAGTGCACGCGTCGCTGCCCGTTTTGCGATGTGGGCCATGGACGCCCTGATCCGCTGGACATTGATGAGCCGGCCAATTTAGCCAAGACCATTGCAACACTGAAGCTCCAATACGTGGTCATCACCAGCGTCGACCGCGACGACTTGCGCGATGGCGGCGCGGCCCATTTCGTGGAGTGCATCCGCCAGACCCGCGAACGCTCACCGCAGACACAAATTGAAATCCTGGTGCCTGATTTTCGCGGTCGAGATGACCGCGCTTTGGACATCCTCAAAGCCGCACCGCCGGATGTCATGAACCACAACCTAGAGACCGTGCCACGTTTGTACAAAGAGGCACGGCCGGGTAGCGACTATGCGTTCTCGCTGAACTTGCTGAAAAAATTCAAGGCGCTGTTTCCCCATGTCCCCACCAAAAGCGGCTTGATGGTGGGCCTGGGCGAAACGGATGAAGAGATTTTGGCGGTGATGCAAGACATGCGCGACCACCACATCGACATGCTCACGATTGGCCAATACCTGGCGCCCTCCACCTCGCACCTGCCGGTGCGCCGCTATGTGCACCCGGACACCTTCAAGATGTTTGAGGCCAAGGCCTACGAGATGGGTTTTAACCACGCGGCGGTGGGCGCCATGGTGCGTTCGAGCTACCACGCCGATCAGCAGGCCCATGCGGCCAGCAGTGCCGGCAAAGCGATTTAACGCGACGCCATGAGGGAGGCAGGCTCGTCATGCACGAGCACGTCTTGCGCCCAGCTTGCCAACTTGGCAGTGTCAGCCCGCAGCACTTCTTGCTTCACCGCCAGAATTTGCGCAGGGTGCATGGAAAAACTGCGCAGCCCCA
>CANGMW010000113.1 GCA_947454695.1 Comamonadaceae bacterium
ATGACCGAAAGGCTGGGCGCCAACCCGGCTGAAGCCCTGGTGCGGGCAACGGGGGACTGGACGCTGCGCTGCCTGTGCTGGGTGCTCATGGTCACGCCTTTGCGCGTCATGAGCGGGCTGACTGCCTTGGCGCGCCTTAGGCGGCTCAGCGGCTTGTGGGTGTACGCCTACGCCAGCCTGCACCTGCTGTGCTACGCCTGGTTTGACATGGGGCTGGAGCTGGCGGATATCACGCGCGACATTGCCAAGCGCCCCTTCATTTGGGTGGGGTTTAGCGCTTTTGTGCTGCTGACCCTGTTGGCAGCCACGTCATTCAACCGGGCGGTGCGCTGGCTCGGCGCGTCGCGCTGGCAAAAGCTGCACCGACTGGTGTACCTGGTGGCCGTCCTGGCCGTCCTGCATTTTTTCTGGATGCGCGCGGGCAAACATAATTTTGCCGAGGTGACGGTTTATGGCTTGTGGCTGGGCAGTTTGCTGGGCTGGCGTGCGCTGAGAAAAAAAGGAGTTTGAATTCTTTGATAGGTCATAAAGCGCAAAAGAATTTCACTCAAAAAACAGGTGATTTTTTGCCATCCGAACTGCTGCGAAGTATTGTACGTTTAAGTTTACAGCCCTTGAAATAGACCAAGAATGTCGAAATGGGATTTCGAAACAAATTTGTGCTGTCCCGAGTGCGCATGATCAACAAAAAAAACTGCGAAGTGCATTCCCACACTACCGCAGTTTTTGGTGGATTAATTTCTGGTGCTTAGAAGTTGAAACGTAAGCCAATGCTCAACAAAGAGACATCTGCTTCTTCTTTGTTTTCAAGGCTTGTGTAGTCCACGACAGCACTTAAGCCGCTGTTAATCTTGTACGTGGCTCCAACACCATACATGTACCTAGTCGATTTGTTGGTAAGGGAAGCTGAGCGACCATTTGCTGAAGCGGTTAATTCTGCTTCGTTATTCATATAACCAAGACGGCCGAAAATCTCGATATTTTCATTGGCTTTGATGAACGGCCGAATGGCAACCGCATATCCAGTTTTGGTTTTCAGTTCAACTTTAACACCTTGTATTGTTTTCGAATCGCTGGCTAATCCTTGTGTGATAAAGCCCTCAACAGCCAAATTATCTGCCACAACGCTTCCAAAAGACAGACGTGCTAGGGAAGTATTAAAGCTACCGAGGCTACTTGAAGACGTGTCTTTCATGGTTACAGCACCATACATCACATCGCTGTAATACTTGCCGGAAGTTTGTGCCATGACAGAAGTTGAAAGTGCAACTGTAGCAAGGACGAGAAGAGTTTTTTTCATTTGATTCCTTTGGTTGATTTATGAGATTTGGTCAATTTTAAAAAAACCAAATTGATTTTACCGCAATAATCAATTTTGAATAAATTTAAAACCGCATTTGGTAGCCGTGGCCTTAAGTCGAATACCCGAAACAATCGCGAAAATAATCATGGTTTCTATCGAAATTGCGGTGCCGGCAAACTGAATGAGTTGATTCTGTGACTACGAATGCGACTGATAGAGCCGGAAAACCCCAGTTCAGTTCCTCAACCCACCAAGCGTTCGTTGTGGATCTGGTCAGCCAGGCTTTCGCGTTGGCGGATGACATGCACTTTTGCACCATCCACCAATAGCTCAGCAGCGCGCCCACGCGAGTTGTAGTTGCTGGCCATGCTCATGCAGTAGGCGCCCGCGGACAAGACGGCGAGTTGATCACCGGTCTGGACGTTGAGCGCACGCTCATGCCCCAGCCAGTCGCCGCTCTCGCACACGGGTCCCACCACCTCCCAAACTTCAGTTGAACCGGAACGTTTATTCACGGGCACGATTTGGTGAAAGGCCTGGTACATGGCTGGGCGCGGCAAGTCGTTCATTGCGGCGTCCACGATGCAGAAGTTTTTTTGCTCGCCGGGCTTGAGGTACAGCACCTCGGTGATGCACACGCCGGCATTGCCCACCAAAGAGCGGCCCGGCTCAATCATGAGTTGGCGTTGCCCGTAGCCGCGCGCATCGAGCTTGGCCAGCAGCTTGGCCCACAAGCCATCGGCCGCCGGTGGCGTCTCGCCGTTGTAGTCAATCCCTAAGCCACCGCCAAAATCGATATGGTGCAGGGCAATGCCGGCCGCCTCGATGGCTTGGACCAAATCCAGCACGCGGTCCATCGCGTCCAGATAAGGTGTCTCTTCGGTAATTTGAGAGCCGATATGGCAATCAATCCCCACCACCTTCAGGCCCTTCAGGGCGGCGGCACGTTGGTAGGTCAGCAAGGTGCGTTCATGGGCGATGCCAAATTTGTTACCCTTCAGACCCGTTGAAATATAGGGGTGTGTTTTCGGGTCGACGTTGGGGTTCACGCGAATACTCACCGGCGCACGCAGACCCAGGCTCAAGGCGACCTCGTTGAGGACGTCCAGCTCGGCCTCGCTTTCCACATTGAAGCAACCGATGCCGGCATGCAAAGCCTGGCGCATCTCGGCACGGGTCTTGCCCACGCCTGAAAAAATGATGGTCTCGGCTTGGCCACCAGCGGCCAGCACGCGCTCAAGCTCGCCGGCGGAGACGATGTCAAAGCCGCATCCGGCTTGGGCAAACACCTGCAAGATGGCCAGCGATGAGTTGGCTTTCATCGCGTAGCAGATACGGGCTTGCCGCCCAACAAAGCCGCGTTGGTAGGCCGCCAGCGCCGACAACATGGACGCTTTGGAATACACAAACAAAGGGGAGCCGTGTTCACGCGCCAGTCCACTCAAAGGTACTTCTTCGATGGTCAAGGCGTCTCCCCGGTAGTCGATGTGGGGATGTCCGGGCAAATGGGCGGTGGTCATGGGCTGGAAGGTTTTGATAGGGATGAATCGTCAGCAGACACTGAAGACAAGGGTCGCAAAGATTGGGGCAGCGTGGCGCGGTTGGCCGCTGCCGGGTCGGTGGGCAGGTACAAACTGCCGGGCTGTCCGCAAGCACTCAGGACAGCCGTACTCAGTGCAAGGACAAGCCAAGTGACTAAAATTTCAATTGTTCGCAACATCACGAAATTGTAATGACCGATACGCAATACTTGGATCTGGCTGAATTAGCCCTTCGCGCCATTGAGATCAACTGTGACCGTATCAACGATGAGGGGTTGTGCGACATCGATAACCAGCGCGTGGGGGGCATGATCACACTGAGCTTTCCCAACAAGAGCCAAATCATCATCAACATGCAAAAACCTTTGCATGAAATCTGGTTGGCCGCCAAGTCAGGCGGCTACCACTACAAATTCGATAAGGGTTGGCAAGACACCAAAGGTCAAGGCGAGCTGTTTGAGAGCTTGACGCGATACGCCAGCGAACAAGCCGGTACCCCACTGCGCTTTAGCGCTTGAAGAGGTCCAGGATTTTGTTTTTCTCGTCTCGGGCGTTGCCCTCTTGAGTCGCAGCACCCATTGCGCTGGCTGAACTCCCATCCAAGCCTAGACTTTTGATGCCGCCTGTGCCGGCGAATTCATCAAAAAACCATTCGCCGCCGACATGCGTCACCCCTTCAGGAGTTGCAAGGTCCATGATCGGCACGTTCTTAAGCACCTTATCCATGTAGTTGATCCAAACCGGCAGGCTCAAGCCGCCACCGGTCTCGCGGTCGCCCAGCTTGCGGGGGGTGTCGTAGCCGATCCAGGTGACGGCCATGAGGGTCGGTTGAAACCCGGCGAACCAGGCATCCATAGAGTCGTTGGTGGTGCCGGTTTTGCCGTACAAGTCCGGGCGTTTGAGGGTGGCCTGAGCGCGCGCAGCAGTTCCTGAACGCGTCACCTCTTGCAGCAGGCTGCTCATCACAAATGCATTGCGCGGTTCAATGGCGCGGGCTGATTCCTCCAGCACAATCGGTTTGGTTTCCACCAACACTTTGCCTTTTTGCTCGGAGACCTTGGTGATCAACCAGGGGTTGACGCGGTAGCCGCCATTGGCAAAAACCGAATACGCGGTGGCCATTTGCATAGGCGTGACCGAGCCGGCGCCCAGGGCCATGGTGAGGTAGGGGGGGTGCTTTTCTTCTTCAAAACCAAATCGGGTGATCCATTCTTGCGCGTACTTCGGCCCGATGGCATTGAGCACTCGAATGGAGATCATGTTCTTTGACTTGGCCAGCCCTTTGCGCAAAGGCATGGGGCCTTCGAAGGTGCCGTCGTAGTTTTTCGGCTCCCACGGTTGGCCACCCGTGAGGGCAGGATCAAAAAACAGCGGTGCATCATTGACCACGGTGGCGCCCGTGAAGCCCTTTTCCAAGGCGGCTGAATAAATGAAGGGTTTAAAACTCGAACCAGGCTGGCGCCACGCCTGCGTGACGTGGTTGAACTTGTTTTTCATGAAGTCAAAGCCGCCGACCAGGGCTTTGATGGAACCATCTCGGGGATCCAGCGCTACAAAAGCACCTTCAACTTCTGGCAACTGGGTAATAGTCCAATTATTTTTGGCATTCTTGACCACGCGAATGAGTGCTCCGGGACGCAGCTTGATATTGGGAGGCGCCTTGGGCGACAAGCCACTTTGCACCGCATGCAGGCCTTCGCCCGTGATATCAAAGGACTCGCCGTTTTGTCTTGTAGCGGTGACCTTCTTAGGTGTGACCTCCAGCACGACGGCTGACATCAAGTCGCCATTGTCGGGGTGTTCGTCAAGCGCTTCGTCAATGGCATCTTCGAGCTCCTGAGCGGCGGAGGGCAAGTTGATGAATTTTTCTGGCCCGCGGTAGATTTGGCGTTGCTCAAATTCCATGATGCCTTGGCGCAGTGCTTTGTAAGCGGCTTCCTGGTCCAAGCTGCGAATGGTGGTGTACACGTTCAGGCCTCGCGTGTAGGTTTCATCACCGTACTGCGAAAACATCAGTTGCCGTACCGTTTCAGCCACATACTCGGCGTGGCCGTTGCGATTCGCACTCAGCGTTCTGACACGAAGTTCCTGCTTTTTGGCATTCGCTGCCACCTCGGCCGTGATGAAGCCGTTTTCGCGCATGCGGTCCAAAATGTACAGTTGCCGTGAGCGTGCACGTTTCGGGTTGGCAATCGGGTTGTACGCCGATGGGGCTTTGGGTAGACCAGCCAACATGGCCGCTTCGGCCACGGAGATATCTTTGAGCTGCTTGCCAAAATACGTTTCCGCAGCGGCGGCGAATCCGTAGGCGCGATTACCCAGATAAATCTGGTTCATGTAGATCTCAAGGATCTGGTTTTTGCTCAGCAAGTGCTCGAGCTTGAAGGTCAGCAAGATTTCATAAATCTTGCGCATGAAAGTTTTCTCGGAAGAGAGGTAGACGTTGCGTGCTACCTGCATCGTGATGGTGGAGGCGCCTTGGCTCTTGGCGCGTCCCACATTGGCCAGCCCTGCACGCAAGACGCCGACATAGTCGACGCCACCGTGCTGAAAGAAGCGGGCATCTTCAATGGCCAGAACAGCGTCCGTCATCACTTTGGGAATTTCCAAAATAGGGGTGAAGCTTCGGCGCTCCTCGCCAAACTCGCCGATCAGGTCACCTTCTGCAGAATAAACCCGTAGCGGCAGTTTGGGCCGGTACTCAGACAAGTCACTGATCTCAGGCAAGTTGGGATAGGCAACTGCCAATGCGATGGCCACCACAATCAAAAGACACGCGAATCCGGCCAGCGCCAGCCCCCCCAACCAGATGCCGATGCGAACGAGCCACTCCTGGGTGGTGGGAAAAGCCCCCGGAATTTTGGATCGACCGGTGTTGTCCTTGTCGATGTGGGGAGCTTGCGAGTTTTCGGACATAGAGGGCCTATCTGGTTGCTAGGGCTATTATAAAAATCACAGAAGGGGCCAGCGCGGCCATTCAACGCCGCGGAAGGTGTTTCAAAGTTACACAAATCGGAACGAGCCGATCGAATGAAACCATGAAATACTTGCCTAAAACCTTTGCCAGTTAAAAAGCCACCTGATAGCATTCAAGTGAGTTCTAACTTCTCAGGTTTGCTAGATCAACCCACATACTGTATCAGGGGGTTTCATTGATTTCATTGGCTGCTTTGTTCAAGCGAGAGACTGAACCCATGTTGGGTTTGGACATCAGCTCCTCAAGCGTGAAGCTGGTGGAATTGAGTCAGAGCAAGGAAGGTCGCTACGTCTTAGAGCGCTGCGCTATTGAGACGTTGGAGCGCGGCTGGATTGCCGATGGCAGCATTGAAAATTTTGACGAAGTTGCTGCAGCTGTTCGGCGTGTACTCAAGAAAAGCGGTGCCAAAGCTAAAAACGTTGCTTTGGCTTTGCCGCCTTCGACGGTCATTACTAAAAAAATTGTGCTTCCAAGTGGATTAACGGATACCGAGCTCGAACTTCAGGTCGAGGCTGAAGCCAGTCAGTACATTCCCTTTCCCTTGGAGGAGGTGAGTCTTGACTTCTGTGAACTTGGCGCTGATCCCAACTCGGCCGGTGACATCAATGTTCTGATTGCTGCTTCTCGCAAAGAAAAAGTCCAAGATCTTCAGGGTTTGGCCGAATCTGCTGGCCTCAAGCCCGTCATCGTCGACGTCGAGTCGTATGCAGCAAGGTTAGCTGCTCGACGTTTGATTGATGACCTCCCCAATCGAGGGCAAGGTTTGATTGTGGCCTTGTTTGAAATGGGGGCTTTAACGACCAGTATGCAAGTCATGCGGGACGAAGATGTACTTTACGAAAGAGATCAGGCATTTGGTGGCGCTCAACTGACCCAACTGATTGTTCGCCAATACGGTTTTTCCATAGATGAGGCGGAAAACAAAAAACGCAGCGGCGAACTGCCTGAAGATTTTGACGGTATCGTACTTAAACCATTTGTCGACAACACGGTGCAGGAAATCGGTCGCGCACTGCAATTTTTCTTCACCAGTACACCCCATCACCGCGTCGATCACATCTTCTTGGCAGGCGGTAGCGCTTCCCTCTCCGGTTTGACGCAAGCCGTTACCCAACAACTCAGTGCGAGCTGTGAAGTGATCGATCCGTTCAAGGGCATGGAAATTTCCACCCATGTGCGCGCGAATAAAATTTCTCGTGAAGCTCCCTCGTACTTAACCGCCTGTGGGCTGGCCATGCGAAGGTTCTTGGCATGATCCTCATTAACTTACTCCCGCACCGTGCTGCGGCACGGAAAAGACGCCAAGAAATCTTCAATATTTCCTTGGGGGCCGCTGCGTTAGCGGGGGGCATTATCTCTGGTCTGATATTCCTAACCCTGCAAAACCAAATTTCTTCTCAGCAAGTGCGCAACAGCACCCTGAGTTCAGAAATTAAAAAGCTCGAAGAGCAAATTAAAAATATCGCCACTTTGGAATCTGAAATATTGGCCTTGAAAGCGCGCCAAAAAGCGGTGGAAAACTTGCAGTCAGATCGAAATCTACCGGTGCACCTGCTCACTGAGTTGGTCAGGCAGTTGCCCGATGGTGTTTTCATCACCAGCATGCGCCAAGACGCGCAAATAGTCACTTTGCAGGGGGTGGCGCAATCCAATGAACGCGTGTCCGAATTGCTTCGTAACCTCGCCAACAACACCCCTTGGTTTACCAAGCCGGAGTTAGTAGAAATTGTCGCAACCAATCTAACGCTCAATGCCCGGGAGCAGCGTCGAGTTGCCAATTTTCATGTCCGAGTAAGCCTGATGCGGTCCAGTGAAGTTGAAAAAACACTGCAAGCAGCAAACCCAGCGGCAACTCCCATCGCAGCGACGGCAGCACAAACCGCAGTCAAGGCGCCCTAAATCATGGCATCGCGTATTCCTTCTATAGATTTTGCTGATCTCAGCGAGAGGGTGCTGGGTCAATTCAGGAACCTGGATCCCCGCAACCCAGTCGCTTGGCCTTCAATTCCCCGATACGGATTGTTGGTTTTATTGAGCGCAACTATTGTTATTGGCCTGTGGTTTGTGTGGTTAGGGACCTCGTACGATGAGCTGGAAGCTGAGCAAGCCACTGAATTGAAGTTGCGCGAAGACTATAAGAACAAGCTTGGCAAAGCGATCAACTTAGATGCGCTTATTAAAGAAAGAGAACAAGTTTTGCTCTACGTCACGCAATTGGAGCGTCAGTTGCCAAGTAAAGCAGAGATGGATGCTTTGCTGTCAGATGTCAATCAGGCCGGCATTGGCCGCTCATTGCAGTTCGAGTTGTTTAGACCTGGCCA
>CANGMW010000114.1 GCA_947454695.1 Comamonadaceae bacterium
CTCGTTGATCTAAACGGGCAATGGCCGCAACTGCAGCGCAGCTCTTAGCGGTCTTGCCGCAAACGCAGTGCACGCGCTGCGGCTACCCGGACTGCGCCGGCTATGCGCACGCCATCGCGGCGGGTGAAGCGGCCATCAACCAATGCCCGCCCGGCGGTCAGCATGGCGTTGAACTACTCGCGCGGCTGACCGGCCAGGCTGTCGTGCCACTCGATCCGGCTTATGGTGTAGAAGGGCCACGCACCGTGGCCGTCATCGATGAAAACTGGTGCATCGGCTGCACGCTGTGCATCAAGGCCTGCCCGACCGATGCCATCTTGGGCAGCAACAAGCTCATGCACACGGTGATCGAGCCCTATTGCACCGGCTGCGACCTGTGCCTGCCGGTCTGCCCGGTGGATTGCATCGTCATGGAAAACGTCAGCGGCAGCGCCACGGGCTGGCAAGCCTGGTCAGCCGAACAAGCGGACACGGCGCGTGCGCGTTATGAATTCCGTCAACTCAGGCTGGTGCGCTCGCAACACGAGCACGACCAACGCTTGGAAGACAAAGCCCGTATGAAATTGGCCGATCTCGGTCAGCACTCCTTGCACACCAACCCCGACGTGCTGGACAAAAAGCGTGCGGTCATCGAAGCGGCGCTTGAACGGGCCCGCGCCAAGCGGGAAGCCGCCGACAAAGCCTGAGCCGGCATCGCTGCCGAACGCTCAGCCCGGCAGAGCCGCCAACTTGGCAAACGCGCTCACCACCTCAGCCGGTGCCTGCACCAACTCAATGAGCACGCCCTCGCCCGAAATCGGAAACTCGTCGCTGGCTTTGGGGTGTAAAAAACAGATGTCAAAGCCTGCCGCACCCTGGCGGATGCCGCCCGGTGCAAAGCGCACGCCCTTGTCCGTGAGCCACTCCACCGCGCGCGGCAGGTCGTCGATCCACAGGCCCACATGGTTGAGCGGCGTGGTGTGCACCGCCGGTTTCTTCTCGGGATCCAGCGGCTGCATCAGGTCCACTTCGACTTTGAAGGGACCGGTGCCCATGGCGCAGATGTCCTCGTCCACGTTTTCGCGCTCGGATCGGAAGGTGCCCGTGATCTCCAAGCCGAGCATGTCCACCCAGAGCTTTTGCAGACGGCGCTTGTCCGGCCCGCCAATGGCGATTTGCTGGATGCCCAGCACTTTGAACGGTCGTTGTGTGGTGCTCATGGTGCGCTCCACTCAGACGAATTCAACAATCGGCTGGTCCACCACCAGGCTCTCGCCCTTGCTGGCCAGCACCTTGCCCACCACGCCATCGGCCGCAGCGAACAGCACGTTTTCCATCTTCATGGCTTCGATCACCGCCACACGCTCGCCCGCCTGCACCTTCTGGCCCGGCGTGACCGCCACATCGACCAGCAAACCCGGCATAGGCGAGAGCACAAAGCGACTCATGTCCGGGGGTGCCTTGAAAGGCATGAGCTTGTGCAGCTCGGCCATGCGCTTGGAAATCACCAGCGCTTCAATGCGCGTACCGTTGTGCTGCAAGCGCAGCGCCAGCGGGTTCTTCTGCATGCCGCGCTCCACCTGGGCCACGAAGGGCTTTTGGTTCACGGTGCCGGCGATCACGATGTCATTGAGTCGCGAGTTGCTCCGGATTTCATAGCAATTTTTACCCACGGTGACGCGTGCCGAGCCGGTCTCATTCACGAACTCATCCACATGCACCGGGGTGTGAAGATGATCCCCTGCAGCGCCCAGCGTGATCACGACAAAGTCGCTGCCCGCGTTGACGGCATAACCCGGCAGCTGCCCGGAGATGGTGGTGGCCCGCTCGCGCGACTTGCGACGCACAAACGCGGCCAGGGCGACCAGAAAGTCCGGGTCGTCATGCGGCACATCCTCGGCCGAGAAGCCCTTGGCATAGTGCTCAGCGATGAAGCCGGTGTTGAAATCGCCCGAGACGAACTTAGGATGGGCCAACAAAGCCGCCTGAAACGGGATGTTGCTGGAGATGCCGCGGATCACAAAACCGTTGAGGGCTTCACGCATCTTGGCAATCGCGTCGAGCCGGTCTTTGCCGTGCACGATGAGCTTGGCAATCATCGAGTCGTAGAACATGGGGATCTCGCCGCCGTCTTGCACACCGGTATCCACCCGAACCCCGTAGAGGTGCTCGGTGTCGCTTTGGAACATGGTTTGTGCCGGCGGATTGAATCGCACCAGTCGACCGGTCGAGGGCAAGAAATTGCGGAACGGGTCTTCGGCGTTGATGCGGCACTCCATCGACCAGCCTTGGCGCTTCACATCGGCCTGCTTGATCGGCAGCTTCTCGCCGGCGGCCACACGGATCATGAGCTCCACCAGATCCAGCCCGGTGATGCATTCGGTGACCGGGTGCTCCACTTGCAAGCGGGTGTTCATCTCCAGGAAATAAAAGCTCTGGTCTTTGCCGACCACGAACTCCACCGTGCCCGCGCTCTGGTACTTCACCGCCTTGGCCAGCGCCACGGCCTGCTCGCCCATGGCTTGGCGGGTGGCGTCGCTGATGAAGGGGCTGGGTGCCTCTTCAATCACTTTCTGGTGACGGCGCTGGATCGAGCACTCGCGCTCATTGAGGTACACCACATGACCGTGGGCGTCACCGATCAGCTGGATTTCGATGTGACGGGGCTCCTCCACAAACTTCTCAATGAACACGCGGTCATCGCCAAAGCTGTTGCGCGCCTCATTGCGGCAGGAGGTGAAGCCTTCCAGCGCTTCCTTGTCGTTGTAGGCCACACGCAGGCCTTTGCCGCCACCGCCCGCGCTGGCTTTGATCATCACGGGGTAGCCGATGCCTTTGGCGATTTCCACCGCTTTTTCGGGCGTCTCGATCGCGTCGTTCACGCCGGGGATGCAGTTCACGCCGGCTTTACCCGCGAGTTTTTTGGACTCGATCTTATCGCCCATGGCGGCGATCGAATAATGCTTGGGGCCGATGAAGGTCATGCCCTCTTCTTCCACCCGCTTAGAAAACTCCGAGTTTTCGCTCAAAAAACCATAGCCGGGGTGAATCGCCTGGGCGCCGGTTTGTTTGGCTGCGGCAATGATTTTGTCGGCCACCAGGTAAGACTCACGCGAGGCGGCCGGGCCGATCAGCACGGCCTCATCGGCCAGCATCACATGGCGCGCGTCTTTGTCGGCTTCGGAATACACCGCCACCGTTTGGATACCCATTTTCTTGGCCGTTGCAATGACACGGCACGCAATTTCGCCACGGTTGGCAATCAGAATTTTTGTAAACATGGTCGTCTTCTCCAAATGCCTCACAGGGGGATATTGCCGTGCTTGCGCCACGGGTTCTCGAGTTTTTTGTCCTTCAGCATCACCAGCGAACGGCAAATGCGTTTGCGGGTTTCTTGCGGCAGGATCACATCGTCGATGAAGCCGCGCGCGCCCGCTACAAACGGGTTGGCGAAGCGCGCCTTGTATTCGGCTTCCTTGGCAGCGAGTTTTTCAGGATCGCCTTTGTCTTCGCGGAAGATGATTTCCACCGCACCCTTGGCACCCATCACCGCAATCTCGGCATTGGGCCAGGCAAAGTTGACGTCGCCACGCAGGTGCTTGGAGGCCATCACGTCATAGGCACCGCCGTAGGCTTTGCGGGTGATGACGGTGATCTTGGGCACCGTGCACTCGGCATACGCATACAGCAGTTTGGCGCCGTGTTTGATGATGCCGCCAAACTCCTGGCTGGTGCCGGGCATGAAACCGGGCACGTCCACAAAGGTGATGACGGGGATGTTGAAAGCATCGCAGAAGCGCACAAAGCGCGCTGCTTTGATGGAGCTCTTGATGTCCAGGCAACCCGCCAGCACCAGCGGCTGGTTGGCCACAATGCCCACCGTCTGGCCGTCCATGCGGGCAAAGCCGATCAGGATGTTTTTGGCGTACTCGGGCTGGATTTCAAAGAAGTCGCCGTCGTCCACCGTCTTGACGATCAGCTCCTTCATGTCGTAGGGCTTGTTGGGGTTCTCGGGCACCAGCGTGTCCAGGCTGCTGTCCATGCGGTCAATCGGGTCGCCGCTCTTGCGCACCGGGGCTTTTTCGCGGTTGGACAAGGGCAGGTAGTTGTACAGACGGCGCAGCATCAGCAGCGCCTCCACATCGTTCTCAAACGCCAGGTCGGCCACGCCACTCTTGGTCGTGTGCGTGATGGCGCCGCCGAGTTCTTCGGCAGTCACTTCCTCGTGCGTCACGGTCTTGACCACCTCGGGGCCGGTCACAAACATGTAGGACGAGTCCTTCACCATGAAAATGAAATCGGTCATGGCCGGGCTGTACACCGCGCCGCCTGCTGAGGGGCCCATGATCATGCTGATCTGCGGGATCACGCCACTGGCCATCGCATTGCGCTGGAACACATCAGCGTAGCCGCCCAAGGACGCCACGCCCTCTTGAATACGCGCGCCACCGGAGTCGTTCAGGCCGATGACCGGTGCGCCGACCTTCATGGCCTGGTCCATCACCTTGCAGATTTTCTCGGCATGCGCTTCCGAGAGCGCACCGCCAAACACGGTGAAGTCCTGGCTGTAGACAACCACCAAACGACCGTTGATCATGCCGTAGCCGGTCACCACACCGTCGCCGGGGATTTTGGTGTCTTGCATGCCAAAGTCCACACAGCGGTGCTCGACAAACATGTCCCACTCTTCAAACGTGCCTTCGTCCAGCAACACTTCCAGCCGCTCACGCGCAGTGAGTTTGCCTTTGGCGTGTTGCGCGGCAATGCGCTTGTCGCCACCACCGAGTCGCGCCGCGGCGCGCTTCTTTTCGAGTTGTTCAAGTATGTCGTGCATGGTGCGTCCTCTTAGAAATCGCTGGGTTTATTGTTTGTGAAATGAATCAGGGGCTTGCGTCCCTTGTGCGGCCAACAGTTGCCGGGCGGCGGTGGAGGCCGCCACGCGGCCTGCGGCCACCTCGGCGCTGAGTTGTTCCAACAGCGGCTTGACACGGGGGTGCTGGCGAAACGCAGACTTCAAGCCTGCATCAATGCGCTCCCACATCCAGGCCAGGGCCTGGTGTTGGCGGCGGGCAGCCAGCTTGCCGTTGTCGGATTGCAAGGTTTTAAATGTCGTCACCGCTTCCCAAAACCGGTCCACCCCCTGGGCCAACAAGGCACTGAGCTGGATGACGGTGGGGTGCCAAAGTGTGGTGTTGTGGTGCGCATGGTCCGGGTTGCCATGCAAACCCAGCAAACGCAAGCTGGAGGTGATCTGCGCTTGCGCGCGCGTGGCGGCGGCTTCATCGAGGTCGGCCTTGTTGATGACCACCAAGTCGGCGAGCTCCATCACGCCTTTTTTGATCGCTTGCAAATCATCACCGGCATTGGGCAGTTGCATCAGCACAAACATGTCGGTCATGCTGGCTACCGCCGTTTCGCTTTGGCCCACACCCACGGTTTCCACAATCACCATGTCGTAGCCGGCAGCCTCGCAGACCAGCATCGCTTCGCGGGTTTTTTCAGCCACACCCCCCAGCGTGCCGCTGCTGGGGCTGGGCCGGATATAGGCTTTGTCGTGCACCGAGAGCAGCTCCATGCGCGTCTTGTCGCCCAGGATAGAGCCGCCCGACACACTGGACGACGGGTCCACCGCCAACACCGCCACGCGGTGACCCTGCCCGATCAGGTACAGGCCCAGGGCTTCAATGAAGGTGGATTTGCCCACGCCCGGCACACCGCTGATGCCCAGGCGCAAAGATTGGCCGGTGTGCGGCAACAAAGCCGTCAGCAAGGCATCGGCTTGCGCACGGTGATCCGCACGCGTGGACTCGAGCAAGGTGATGGCCTTGGCCATGGCCCGACGCTGAACCAGCGCCTCGCCGTGGAGGATGGACTCCAACAGAGTTTGGGGCACGTCCATCGGCTTCTGGTCAGTCATATCGCCAGCTCAAATGCCCCGCAAACCCGCGGTTCCCCAAAAACCAGGGACACCACGGAACCGGCTTAGCCGGGCCGTCGGTGTCGCCCCCTTGAGGGGGAGGCGCGCAGCGCCACGGGGGTGCATCACGCCTGCGCCTTTTTGATTTGCTCCAGCACGTCTTTGGCGCTGGCCGGGATCGGGGTGCCGGGGCCGTAGATGCCCTTGACGCCGGACTCGTACAAGAACTCATAGTCCTGACGCGGAATCACACCGCCGACGAAGACGATGATGTCGTCGGCGCCTTGCTTTTTCAGCTCGGCGATGATGGCCGGCACCAAAGTTTTGTGACCGGCGGCCAGGGTGGACACACCCACCGCGTGCACATCGTTTTCAATAGCCTGGCGGGCGCATTCTTCCGGCGTCTGGAACAAGGGGCCCATGTCCACATCAAAGCCGAGGTCGGCAAAGGCGGTGGCCACCACTTTGGCGCCGCGGTCATGGCCGTCCTGACCCAGCTTGGAGATCATCACGCGCGGACGACGGCCGTGGTCGGTAGCGAAGTCGGCGATTTCTTTTTTGAGCTGGTCCCAGCCCTCGGCAGAGTCGTAAGCAGCAGCGTACACACCGGTCACCTTTTGCGTATCGGCGCGGTGGCGCCCAAAAACCTTTTCCAGCGCATCACTCACTTCGCCCACCGTAGCGCGCAGGCGAATGGCTTGGATGGAGAGGTCCAGCAAATTGCCGTCGCCGCGCTCGGCCGCAGCGGTCAGGGCGTCCAGGGCCTTTTGAACGGCCTTGGCATCGCGGCTGGCTTTGATGGTTTTGAGGCGCGCAATCTGGCCTTCGCGCACCGCCACGTTGTCGATGTCGCGTGCTTCGATGCTGTCTTCCACCTTGAGCTTGTATTTGTTCACGCCCACGATCACGTCACGGCCGGAGTCGATGCGGGCCTGCTTCTCGGCGGCGGCGGCTTCAATCTTGAGCTTGGCCCAGCCACTGTCCACGGCCTTGGTCATGCCGCCCATGGTTTCAACCTCTTCAATGATGGCCCAGGCGGCGTCGGCCATGTCCTGGGTCAGTTTTTCCATCATGTAGCTGCCGGCCCAGGGGTCGATCACGTTGGTGATGTGCGTCTCTTCCTGGATGATGAGCTGGGTGTTGCGGGCAATGCGCGCGCTGAACTCGGTGGGCAGTGCAATGGCTTCGTCAAAGCTGTTGGTGTGCAAGCTTTGCGTGCCGCCGAACACCGCGGCCATGGCCTCGATGGTGGTGCGCACCACGTTGTTGTAGGGGTCTTGCTCGGTGAGCGACCAGCCCGAGGTCTGGCTGTGCGTGCGCAGCATCAGGCTCTTGGGATTCTTGGCGTCAAAGCCCTTCATGATGCGGCACCACAGCAAACGGGCTGCGCGCATCTTGGCGATTTCCAGATAAAAATTCATGCCCACCGCCCAGAAGAAGGACAGGCGGCCGGCGAAGTCGTCCACATCCATGCCCTTGGCGATGGCGGTCTTCACATACTCTTTACCGTCAGCCAGCGTGAATGCCAGCTCCAGGGCCTGGTTGGCCCCGGCTTCCTGCATGTGGTAGCCCGAGATCGAGATCGAGTTGAACTTGGGCATGTTCTTGCTCGTGTACTCGATGATGTCGCCGATGATGCGCATGCTCGGCTCGGGCGGGTAGATGTAGGTGTTGCGCACCATGAACTCTTTCAGAATGTCGTTCTGAATGGTTCCGGAGAGTTTGTCCTGCGACACGCCCTGCTCTTCAGCGGCGACCACATAACCAGCCAGCACCGGCAGCACCGCGCCGTTCATGGTCATGGAGACCGACACTTTGTCCAAGGGGATCTCATTAAAGAGCACCTTCATGTCTTCGACCGAGTCGATGGCCACACCGGCTTTGCCCACGTCGCCGGTCACGCGCGGGTGGTCGCTGTCGTAGCCGCGATGGGTGGCCAGATCGAAGGCCACGCTCACGCCCTGCCCGCCGGCCGCCAAAGCCTTGCGGTAAAACGCGTTGGATTCTTCCGCGGTAGAAAAACCCGCGTACTGGCGGATCGTCCAGGGGCGCACCGCGTACATGGTGGCTTGCGGGCCCCGCAGATAGGGCTCAAAACCCGGCAAGGTGTTGGCGTAGGGCAAGTCTTGAGTGTCTTGCGCGGTGTACAGGGGTTTGACCTCGATGCCGTCGGGCGTGCGCCAGTTGAGCGCACCGACATCGCCGCCGGGTGCCGACTTGGCGGCGGC
>CANGMW010000115.1 GCA_947454695.1 Comamonadaceae bacterium
ATCGCTGGTCTATTCACCGCTTTGCTTATGAAACTCGTCATCCTCGACCGCGACGGCACCATCAACGAAGACAGTATGGACTACATCAAGTCCGAGGCGGAATGGGTGCCCCTGCCTGGCGCGCTCGAAGCCATTGCGCGGCTCAACCACGCCGGCTGGCATGTGGTGGTGGCGTCCAACCAGTCCGGCTTGGGGCGCGGTTTGTTTGACGTGGTCGCGCTCAACGCCATGCACGCCAAGATGCACAAGCTGTTGGCGGCGGTGGGCGGCAAGGTCGATGCGATTTTTTACTGCCCGCACGCGCCTGACCAAGCCTGCAATTGCCGCAAGCCTGCACCGGGATTGTTTGAACAAATCGGCGAGCGATTTGGCATTGACCTCAAAGGCACGCCCACAGTGGGCGATTCCGCGCGTGACTTGGTGGCCGGGGTGGCCGCCGGCTGCGAGCCCCACGTGGTGCTCACCGGTAAAGCGCAGGCCCTGCGCGGTCAGCCGCTGCCGGAGAGTTTCCCCGCCGGCACCCGGGTGCATGACAACCTCTTGGCATTTGCAGACTATTGGATTCGGCGCGACGACACAGTTCGCTCCGCAACGCCGGCTGGCGCCAGTTCTGCGGGCCCCCTTCAGTCTCTTTCCACCCTCCGATAGGCCCTCTCATGTCTCTCCTGCGCTCGCTTATTCACATGCTGTGGATGCTCCTCACGGTGGTGCCGTATGCCTTTGCCATTTTGCTCAGCGCCTTGTTCGGACAGCGTGGGTTGCCGCTGTACCGCATTGCGCGCGCCTGGCTCAAGCTGAGCATCGACGCGGCACGCGGGGTGATGGGCATTCGCACCCATGTGAGCGGCATGGAGAATTTGCCTTTGGGCGATAAAAGTCCGGCCATCCTGTTGGTCAAGCACCAGTCCACCTTTGAGACTTTTTTGATGCCGGTGCTCATGCCGCACCCGCTGGCCTACGTGTTCAAGCGCGAACTTTTGTATGTGCCGTTTTTCGGCTGGAGCATTGGTTTGCTGGACATGATCCACATCGACCGCTCGCAAGGGAACAAGGCCTTTGCCAAAGTGGTGACCCGCGGCAAACAACTGCTGGCCCAAGGCATCTGGATCATCATGTTTCCCGAAGGCACGCGCATCCCGCGTGGCCAAAAAGGCACTTATAAAACCGGCGGCACGCGTCTGGCGGTCGAGACCGGTGCGCCGGTGATTCCGATCGCCGTGACTTCGGCCAAATGTTGGCCGCGCAAAGCCTTCATCAAGCACCCCGGGGTGGTGGAGGTCTCCATCGGCAAACCCATTCCGAGTGCGGGCCGCGAACCCGGCGAGCTCATGCGCGAGGTAGAAGCCTGGATCGAAGGCGAAATGCGCCGGCTCGACGCGCAAGCCTACGAGCCTGCCCCCAAGCGCTGAGCGCCTGGCGTCGCTACACTGACCACCCATGCGTAGCCTCCTGCAGTTCACCCTGGATTTGTTTGATGCCGAACCGGCGCCAGCGCCGGTGTCGTCCGCGCCCAAGTCCATCGTGGTGCCAGAGACCCCGCCCGCGAGCGCTGCGCTCAGCCACTTGCCTTCGCAAACTCTGAGCGAGGCCCTGCACCCCGCTAACTTTAGACACCCGCGTGCGAACCGCGAAGCGATGCTCGGGCATGCACGCGTGGCTTATGAATTCACCCGCGCCAAACGCCGCACCATCGGCTTTGTAGTGGGTGCCGACGGGCTGGTGGTGCGGGCGCCCAAATGGGTGCCGCTGTACGAGGTGGAAGCGGCTTTGCAGGAAAAAGCCGACTGGATTGTGCGCAAGCTGGGCGAAACCCGGGAGCGTCATGAGCGCATGGCATCGGCCCGCATTGAGTGGCGCGACGGCACGACCTTGCCGTTTCTGGGCGAGTCCGTGGTGGTGGTGCTCGATCCGCGCCATGAATTCACTGGCGTGGGCGGCGAGCTCAAAGGCGAAGCGGCTTTGTACACCGATGAGGCCGCGCCCAACTTGACGCTGGAAGGCGTGCCGCGCCTGACCCTGCACTTAAGCCTGCCGCACCATGCCACGCCCGAGCAAATCCGCGACGCGGTGCAGGCCTGGCTGATGCGTCAGGCCAAACGCTTGTTCACCGAGCGGCTCAACCATTTCGCGCCGCTTCTGGGTGTGCAGTGGAAAAAACTCTCGCTCAGCAGCGCCGGCACCCGTTGGGGCAGCGCCAGCGCCGATGGTTCCATTCGCCTGAACTGGCGCCTGGTGCATTTCAAACGCAATGTCATCGACTATGTGGTCGCCCATGAGCTGAGTCACTTGCGCGTGATGGACCACAGCCCGCGTTTTTGGGACACGGTGCGCACCGTGGTGCCCGACTACGACCTTTTGCGTGGCCAGTTGCGCGACGAGGCCATGCCGCGTTGGGACTGACGCACCGCGCGTTGAAATAGCGCGACGTTCAGGCCGCAGAAAACCTGTAAATACCGCTGGCGTCGCGCAAACGCTTGAGCTTGCCCTCAAACCACAGGGCATGCAGGTGCGCGACAGATTCGCCCATGGCAAAGGTCATCTGGTGCATGTCCAACTTGCGCTTGAACAACACCGGCACCACGTCCGCCGCGCTACAAGCTTTCTCGCCACAGGCTTGCAGCACTTCCACCAAACGGTCGCGGTGGTGGTCATGCAACTGTTGAATGCGCTCGTGCAAACCGGTGAAAGGTTTGCCGTGGGCGGGCAGGGTGAGCGTGTCTTCGGGCAGAGGCCTGAATTTGTCAATTGAGCTCAGGAACAGCTTGAGCGGGTTGGCTTCGGGCTCGACATCGAACACGCTCACATTGGTGGAGATGCGCGGCAGCATCATGTCGCCACCGATCAGCACATGCAGCGCATCGCAGTACAGCGAGATGTGCTCGGGCGCATGGCCGTAGCCGCTGATGCACTGCCAGGCCAGACCACCGATGTGGAGGGTGTCGCCATCCATCATGCGGCGGAATTGCCGCGGCACTGCCGGCACCAGCGTGGAAAAATAACTGGCGCGCCCCTTGATCTGGTCGATCGAGTCCGGGTCGTTCAGCCCGTGCGAGGCAAAGAACAGGGCGGCACTGTCGCCGCCAAAGCCATTGGCGATTTGGGAGCCAATGCGCGCCATGTTGAAGTCGGTCGCGCTGATCCACAAAGGCGCCTGCCATTTTTCGCACAACCAGTAAGCCAGGCCGATGTGGTCGGGGTGCATGTGGGTGACGATGACGCGCAAGACCGGCAGGCCGTCAAGCTCATTGGCAAAGATTTGTTCCCATTGCGCCTTGGCCGAATCATTGCTGATGCAGCAGTCCACCACGCTCCAGCCTTGGCGACCGTCGATCTCGTCACGCAGCAGCCACAGGTTGATGTGGTCCAGTGCAAATGGCAGCGCCATGCGGATCCATTTCACGCCGGGGGCGACATCCAGTGTCGTGCCGGGCGCGGGCAGGGTGTCTCCCAGGGGGTAGTGCAGGCGGCTTTCAAGTTCATTCATGGCGGGCAGTGGGGCTGGTGCAGAACAGGATGGATTTGCTTCATAATTGACGTTTACGTAAACGTCAATAAGACTTCATTGTAGGCGCCACCCACCTTAAGGTGCTGTCTCCTATGTTCTTAACTCTGCGGCGCACCACACATGGCAAGTACATTCAGCATCAGCGATCTGGCCAGTGAGTTTGATCTCACCACGCGTGCCATCCGGTTCTATGAAGACATGGGCCTGCTGGAGCCCACACGTGCCGGGCCGGGCGGGCGCAACCGCGTGTACAGCGGGCGAGACCGCACCCGACTGAAACTCACCCTGCGCGCTAAGCGCCTGGGTCTGAGCCTGAGCGAGGCCAAAGAGATCATTGACCTGTACGACAGCCCGCGTGACACCGGCGTGCAGCTGGAAAAATTTCTGGCGGTGCTGGCCCAGCACCGCTTGCAGGTGGAAGAGCAGATGGCCGACTTGCAGGCCAATCTGGATGAGATCAAGGCGCACCAGCGCGAGGCCCGCGCCTTGTTGGCCAAACAGATGGCCA
Organism: Comamonadaceae bacterium; assembly: GCA_947454695.1. Lineage (GTDB taxonomy): Bacteria > Pseudomonadota > Gammaproteobacteria > Burkholderiales > Burkholderiaceae_C > CANGMW01. The sequence continues at coordinate 4,014 of CANGMW010000115.1, forward strand.
AGACCGCTGCCAAGCCTGCTGATAAATCAAGCGCCAAGCCGGTTGCGAAAACCACGAGGAAGCCCCATGCCGCTGCAACGCGTTAAGGACAGCTTCGAGCGTCAAGGCATGATGCGTCACCTCGGTGCGCGCCTCTTGCGGGTCGAGCCCGGCGTGTGCGAACTGGCTTTGCCCTACAGCGACAAGGTCACGCAACAACAGGATGGTTTTCACGGCGGCGCCATGGGCGCGCTGGCCGATATTGCGGGCGGCTATGCGGGACTGACGGTGCTGCCGGCGGACATGGAAATCACCACCGCCGAATACAAGATCAATTTTCTCAACAGCTTCCAGGGCGGCGAATTGCGCGCCACCGGGCGCGTGGTCAAAGCGGGTCGCCGCATTGTGGTGACCACGGCCGAGGTGGTGCATGTGGACGCCGATGGCAAGCAAAGCCTGTGTGCCGTCATGCAGCAAACGCTGGTGCCGGTCGCCAAAACTTACTAGGAGACAGCCATGAACCTGCCAGGACTCAACTTTCAACTCGGTGAAGACATTGATGCGCTGCGCGACGCTGTGCGTGAATTTGCCCAATCCGAAATCGCCCCGCGCGCCGCCGAGATCGACCGCAACGACCAGTTCCCCATGGACCTGTGGCGCAAGATGGGTGATCTGGGCGTGCTGGGCATCACTGTGGGCGAGGAATACGGCGGCGCCAATATGGGGTATCTCGCGCACATGATCGCCATGGAGGAAATCTCCCGCGCGTCGGCCTCGGTGGGGCTGTCTTACGGCGCGCACAGCAATTTGTGCGTCAACCAGATCAAGCGCAACGGCACCGACGCCCAGCGGGCCAAGTACCTGCCCAAGCTCATCAGCGGCGAACATGTGGGGGCGCTGGCCATGAGTGAGCCCGGTGCGGGCTCCGACGTCATCAGCATGAAGCTCAAGGCCGAGGACAAGGGCGGCTACTACCTGCTCAATGGCAGCAAGATGTGGATCACCAATGGCCCCGACGCCGACACCTTGGTGGTGTATGCCAAGAGCGAGCCCGAGCTCGGCGCGCGCGGCGTCACGGCGTTCCTGATTGAAAAAGGCATGAAGGGTTTTTCCGTTGCGCAAAAACTCGACAAGCTGGGCATGCGCGGCAGCCACACCGGCGAGCTGGTGTTCAACAATGTGGAAGTGCCGGCGGCCAATATTCTGGGCGGCCTGAACAACGGCGCCAAAGTGCTGATGAGCGGCCTGGACTATGAACGCGCGGTGCTCACCGGCGGGCCGCTGGGCATCATGCAGTCGGTCATGGACAACGTGATCCCCTACATCCATGACCGCAAGCAGTTCGGCCAGAGCATTGGCGAGTTCCAGCTCATACAAGGCAAGGTGGCCGACATGTACACCGTGCTGCAGGCCGGTCGCAGCTTTGCCTACACCGTGGCCAAAAATCTGGACATGTTGGGCACTGAGCATGTGCGACAAGTGCGCAAGGACTGCGCCTCGGTCATTTTGTGGTGCGCCGAAAAAGCCACCTGGATGGCGGGCGAGGGCGTGCAGATTTATGGTGGCAATGGCTACATCAACGAGTACCCGCTGGGCCGTTTGTGGCGCGATGCCAAGCTGTACGAGATCGGCGCGGGCACCAGCGAGATCCGCCGCATGCTGATTGGCCGCGAACTGTTCGCAGAGACCTGCTGAGCACCATTTGACATGAGCTTGTCCATCTCCCACCTGGGGCGCCGCAGCCTGACGGCGCTGGCCACCGCCCTCTTGCAGGGCTGGGTGATGGTGTTGTGTCTGGCCGCGGTGTTGTCGCTGCTGCGCGTGATGCAGATGGCCTGGCACTGGCCCAGCGGTTTGTCTGCGCCGCTGCCGGACTTGTGGGTCGTCGTGTTCCAAGGTGCCCGCTTTGACCTCAAGGTGTGCGCAGCCGCTGCGCTCCTGCTCTTGCCGGTGATGGCGGTGGCACCCGTGCGTTGGCATGGACGCCTCACCGGCGTGGTGGCGTTCATCTTTGTCACCGCCTCCCTGATCAACCTGCATTACTTCGGCTTTTACAAAACACCCATCGACCCGGTGGTGTTCGGTGTGTTTGAAGACGACACCAAGGCCATCTTCCAGACGATCTGGAGTGACTTCCCCGTTACCCTCACGCTCTCGGTGCTGTTGGCCTGCAGCTGGCTGGCCATGGCGTCGCGGCGCATGCTGTATGCGCGGCTGAGCGACTGGCTCAACCGGCGCCGTCACCAGGGGGTGGTTTTGCTGGCGGTACTGGTGGCTTTGTTCCTGCTGGTACTCACCACCAAAGGCACTCTGCGTGCCATGGCGCTGGGGCGGCAAAACGTGTCGGTCACCACCTCGCAGTTTCTGAACGACATGGTGCCCAACGGCGTCATCGCTTTGAAGTTCGCCTGGGATGGCCGGCGCGACTCGCAAAACCTGAGCGACCCGCTGGTGGGCTTGCGCCATTGGGGCTATGGCGCTCCGCTGGAGGCCGCGCGCACCTTGGGCTTAACCGCCGCCGATGAGGCCAGCTTGCTGGCGGCCTTGCGGCGCGATGTGCCGCCCCCGGCAGCTGGCCAAAAGACGACACCCAAAAATCTGCTGTTTTTCCTGATGGAGTCCTGGAGCGCCGAGCCCTTTTTGTACCAGGCCAAAGACTTTGATGTGCTCGGGCGTTTGGCGCCCACCCTGAACGGGGCCTGCCACTTCTCCAACTTCGAATCCGCCCAGCCGGGCACGCACCCCTCGCTCGAAGCCATTTTGTTTTCCTCGCCCATCACCCCGCTCACGCTGGGCACGCAAGGCAAACAAGCCATCCCCTGGGCGATTCCGGCGGTGTTAAAGCGTGCCGGTTACCGCACCCTGTTCGTCACGTCCGCACGTTCGGGCTGGCGCGATCTGGACCGCGTGCTCAAGGTGCAGGGCTTTGACGAGGTGGTGGACGCCAACACCTTGAAGGCCGCATACCCCGAGGCCACGCTGGGTATCTGGGGCGTGTGGGACAGCTATGTGTTCAAGTACTTGTCCGAGCGACTCAAGCAGCCGCAAGACAAACCGCTGTTTGTGTTTGTGCTCACCAGCACCAACCACCCGCCGTATGACTTGCCCGCCGACTACCCACGCGTGCCACGCAATCTGGCCAAGTGGGGTGGTGAGCGCGACGCCGACACCTTCCTGCCCAACCTGGACACCTACCACTACGCCACCGATTTGCTGGGCGGCTTGGTGCAAGAAGTGCAGGCCGGCCCGCTGCGGGCCAACACCGTTATGGCCGCGACGGGTGACCACAATGTGCGCAGCTTTGGCCTGTACGCCACACCCGAGCGCCGCTACCTGAAGAACCAGGTGCCGTTTGTGATCTGGGGTGATGGTCTGGACTGCGGGCCCCAACAGCAACTGCCGGCGAGCCACCGCGACATGTTCCCCACGCTCTTGCCGCTCATCGGTTCAGGCCAGGGCTATGTCGCTACCGGCCGCAACCTCTTGCTCAATCCGGCACAGCAAAGCAATGCAGCACTGAACGCGCCGCGTGCCCTCACCTACTACGGCACAGCACGCAGCACGCAAGGCGCGTGGCTGCTGGGTGATGAGGCCTCTTTTGTTTGCACACCCACCACCGTACAAACCGGTCAAGCCTGCGCCTGGGATGCGCAGGCCGATGCGCAGGAGCGCGCCTTCCTCGGTTTACTGGACTGGCAGGTGCGCGTGGGATTGAAGTCGCCAAAGTAAGAAAGGGAACTACAACATGAGCAAATCCATCAACGATCTTTTTCAGCACAACCGGCAGTGGGCCGAGCAGATGGAGCGCGAGCGCCCCGGCTTTTTCACCGGGCTGGTCAAACAGCAAACACCCAAGTACATGTGGATCGGCTGCTCCGACAGCCGCGTGCCGGCCAACCAGATCACCGGGCTGGACCCGGGCGAGGTGTTCGTGCACCGCAACGTGGCCAATGTGGTGGTGCACTCGGATCTGAACGCGCTCTCGGCCATTCAGTTTGCGGTGGAGCGCCTCAAAGTCGAGAACATCATGGTGGTGGGCCA